>DATFIL010000589.1:0-10720 GCA_035270145.1 Desulfobacter sp.
ATCAAGGGCTTTGCCGTAGACGTTGCTCGAATTGATTAATATATCAGGGGCGTGGTCATGGGTGATTTTGCCTAAATAGACTGTTATTTGTACATTGTTTAAGGATACAGGGAAAGATACCTGGGGCGCATAGGCGTAAGATGTGGCAGTCATAAGACTTTTGATCAATGATTCCTGATGCTTGGGTGTCTCTTTCATGGTCTGTGTGTTGAACCGCATCTTGGTATTGAGGACTTCATTGAATTTTTTAAATTGCAGATCCTTCCAATAGGCTTTCATGGCAGCAACAAGATCAGGATCCAAAGACGCTTCAGCGGCATCGGATCCAAACAGCATGGTTTTTCTTCCGGTATTTTCACTGATGACAGGCGTTATTGACAAGTCGATGGATTGAGGCGTGTCGCCTTGGCTGTCGGTCGGAAAAAATAGTTTCCCCTGGTGCATGAGGCGGCCCTGGATAAGCTGGGTATAGCGTTTTAGATCTGCCAACTCCGCCATGGAAATAGGTTTTGAGGTATGGGGGGCGGTTCGTTTTTCTTCGGGAGTGCTGGTGGGCACCACCTCTGTCGGCGGTGCCATCTCTTTTCCCATGGCAATAAATTCATTAAACCACGCTTGGGAAAGAATTGAAGGCTCGGGGATTGTGATGCTTGCCCCCTGATAGATACGGTTGATGTCCTTAATGCCTGAATTCAGGTGAAGCATCGTTTTTTGCCCCACCTTGGATACATTTCCCCTGGATGTTAAAAATTCTTTGGAAAGCAATTCAGATACGGTATCCCCGGCTTTTACCTCGTGTTTATGCGTGTGCCGGGATACAGTGGCGGGTGTAATCTGTGTGGAGAACGCCAGAACAGGAACCTCCACAGTGCCGTCGCTGTTCTGTTCGTAAGTGTCTTTATCCACCTGCTTAAGGGGGATTAGAATTTGGCTGCCGGGGGTAATGGCATCAATATTGCCGATTTTCGGATTTATTTTTTTAAATATTTTTAAAAACAACGGGAAATCCGACGCAGATATTTCTCCTTTCTGACGAAAAATTTTATACAGCCATTCATCTTTCCGGACCAGGTAAGGCTCACATAGGTAAACCCGATCATTGTAAGGAAACAGGGAATACTTTTTAAAACTGGTTTTCACCCCTGTTGCTGAGAAAGCGGCGCAAGGGGTGAAAAAAGCCAGTAAAACCGGGATAATAACACGTCTTAATATGATGTCCCGGAAAGAAAACATAGATTAAAGCCCTAAACGGGTGGCGATTTTTTTTGATACATCCTTTACGAATTCTTGGAATTGGGATGACCCAAGGGGGGTTTCCTGGGACGGAATCAATTCGGGATTATCGGGTGAAACAAAATCCGGTAAATTAATAAACCGGCTGTCAGATGAAATACCGTATCCGTTAGCCAGTTCACCCTTAAAATAGAGGTCCTGGAAACCGGAAAATTTAATGGCATGTGCCGTGGCATCCAGAATTACGGTTTCGCTTTCATCCACCAGATCTAATGCCTTTGCCTGGACCATCCCTGCAAGACATTCGCCACCCTGGGTGCAGGCGATATGCCCGTTCTGGTTGGCCGTCAACTGCCAGTCCATGATCTGCTGTTCTTTTACCTGGACCACAAAAACATTTCTGTGGCCGCTGGCCGCATCATATTCCCTGGCGATTTGGATCACCCTTGGCATGGATACGGGATTTCCGATCATGGCTGCCTGGGCCACGCTTGGCTGGGTCTGGACCGGCGTAAATCTACGTTTAGTTTCATCGGGTTCAAGGTAGTATTTGTATACCGGATCTGCATGTTCGGACTGAACTCCGATGATCTTTGGCAGTTTATTGATGATGCCGGTGTTGTAAAATTTCAAGAATCCGTTCATGACCGCTGAAATATTACCGGCATTGCCAATGGGCACCATGACTACTTTTTTATCCATATCCCAGTCAAAGTCCTGGGCAATCTCATAGGAGTAGGACTCCTGTCCCAGTATCCGCCAGGCGTTTTTGGAATTGAGCAGTGCCACAGGATAGCTTGAAGACAGGTGCTCCACAACTTTCATGCAGTCGTCAAAAACCCCGGGGATTTCAAAAACCCTGGCACCACTTCCCAGGGGCTGGGCCAGCTGGGCAGAAGTGACCTTCTTATGGGGCAGAAGCACGGCAGATTTTACTTTAGATCCCAGATACGAGGCATAAAGGGCTGCCGATGCCGAGGTGTCACCGGTGGATGCGCATACCGAGATTACTTCAGAAACAAATCCCTGATCAATAAGATATTTTATGCTGGACAGGGCCGAGGCCATGCCCCTGTCTTTAAACGAGGCGGAAGGGTTCTGGCCGTCATTTTTATAATAGAACTTTAACCCGGTTTTTTCCTGGAGTCCGGGGTTGGCCTCCACCATCGGTGTGTGTCCTTCGCCCAGGTAGATGATGGACTCAAGGGGGATGCTGGGGCCGATGAATTCGTGGTACCGGTAAATCCCTTTAAGGGCAGGAATTTTAAGCATTTTGCGGTAATCAAAGATTCGCTGCCAGGTTTCGCCTGAAATGGCTTTGAGCTGATCTTTGTTCCGGTCATGGATCAGCAATACCTGGTTGCACGCCGGGCACACGTATAAAAGTTCTTCAATGCCATATTCGGCACCGCAGCCAAGACATTTATAGTATAGTTCCCCCTTAGGCGAGGGGATGATATGTGGTCTGATGTCCTCAGGAAACAGATTAAGATTCGTATTCAATTATTTCTATACCTCCCATATACGGCACCAGCGCCTTGGGCACTTTGACGGTCCCGTCTTTCATTTGATAGTTTTCAAGAATTGCTGCAAAGGTTCTGCCCACGGCCAGCCCGGACCCGTTCAGGGTGTGGCAGAATTCAGGTTTTTTGGCGTTTTCCCGTCTGAACCGGATGTTTGCCCGTCTGGCCTGGAAATCAAGGCAGTTTGAGCATGAAGAAATTTCTCTGTATTTATCCTGTCCGGGCATCCACACTTCAATGTCGTAGGTTTTGGTGGCGGCAAATCCTAAATCCCCGGTGCATAAGGTGACCACCTGGTAGGGCAGTTCCAGACGCTGGAGAATGGCTTCCGCATTGGCCAGCAATGATTCAAGTTCATTAAATGAAGTCTCCGGAGAAGTGACTTTCACCATTTCCACCTTGTTGAACTGATGCTGGCGGATCAGTCCTTTGGTGTCTTTGCCATAGGAGCCTGCTTCGGATCTGAAACAGGGCGTAAATGCCGTGAACTTTATGGGCAGCGTGGACTCATCCAGGATTTCTCCGGCAGGGATATTGGTCATGGGCACTTCTGATGTGGGAATCAGGTAGTAATCCCAGCCTTCAAGCTTAAAAAGATCTTCTTCAAATTTAGGCAGCTGGCCCGTTCCGGTCATGGTGTCCCTGTTGACGATAAACGGCGGTAAAACTTCCGTATACCCGTGCTCTGTGATGTGAATATCCAGCATGAAGTTAATTAAAGCCCGTTCAAGGCGCGCGCCTGCGCCTATGTACAAAGGAAATCTGGCACCAGTAAGTTTTGCTGCACACTTAAGGTTGAGAATACCTAAGTTTTCGGCGATATCAGCATGATCCTTGATCTGAAAATCAAAGGACCGGGGCGCCCCCCACGTCTTTTCAAGTCGGTTTTCAGTATCATCCTTTCCCACGGGGACATCTTCATGGGGCAGATTGGGAATATCAATAAGGAATGCCTTGACCCAGTCCTCCAGTTCATTGCGTATTTTGTCCATTTCCTTAATTTTTTCGGAAACGTCTTTCATTTTATCTATGCTTGGCTGGGCGTCCTGGCCGGATTTTTTCATTTTGGCAATTTCACCAGAAACAGTATTTCTTAGATGGCGTAACTCTTCAATATCAACTAAAAGCGCTTTTCTTTTTTCCTCATTTTCGAGAAACGGGGAGAAATTAATGTTTGTCCGGCGTTTTTTCATGCCCTGAACAACAGTGTCCAGGTCGTTTTTAATCAATTTTATGTCAAGCATTTTGGATTTTTGTCCTGCATGATTATAGGGTTGAAAGGTGGCTGGTTATAATATTTTCACAATTATATTCAGATAACACGGGCCATGTAAACAGTCAACGATTATTGCCGGTTGACAATTGCCTGACAGTGTATAATATTTCTCAAAAAATTTATTGTAGAATAATCTAAGGAATGTGGCTATGGATGAATCTAAAAGCGGCAAAAACGGTGTGTTAGGATTGGTGGCTGAACGTATGAACGCCCTGTCTCCGGAACAGATTGAAGAAAAATACAATATTATTGAAAATAAATTATTTGAATTTGCAAACTTTTTAGAATCCCATCAGGTGCTTTTGTACCCGCCGGGGAGTAAGCAAATTCCTACTGAAAATATCATCCGAAAAGCCATGGAAATCGAGAAAAGCGTTATTCTACCGGTGTTTACCGATGTTAAAAACACATTCCTTTTGTATAAGATCAGTCATTTTGATAAGGATCTGGTGCCCAACGCCCATGAAATGCTCGAACCCAATCCCGAACGGTGCAAGAAAATAGCCCTGGATGAAGTGGATATAGCCATTCTTCCGGGACTGGCCTTTGATGACAAGGGTGGGCGCATGGGGTTCGGAAACAACTATTATTCAAAGCTGATTACAAAACTGCCTGAAACCTGCCGTAAGGTTGCATTGGCTTATGAAGAGCAGATTGTTGACCAGATTCAGATGGAATCAAGAAAATATACGGTGGACATCATTATTACTGATACCCGGGTAATTTATAAAATATAGTTTTTTTATGCATTACCAAGCGCACGCCTGAACGCCTTCAGGTCTTCGGCTTTGCCCATTACAATCAGTGTGTCCCCGGGGTGGATAATGGTTTCAAAATGGGGGGCAAACACCATATGGCCTGACTTTTCATTGATTGCGATGATGATCAGGTTGTAATCCTGCCGAATACCGGAATTTTTAAGTTGTTTCCCTATATAATCCGATGTCTCCGGTACAAAGGCTTCTTCAATCTGTATGGCATCGCTTTCCCGGGACAGTGCCGTGTTCAGAAAATTGGAAACCGTAGGGCGCAACAGTTTCAATCCCATGGAAACCCCACCAACATCATAGGGGGATTCCACCTGGTTGGCACCGGCCACATAGAGTTTATTTCTCACCATGTTGCTTGCTGCCCGGGCCATAATATAGATGTCGGGATTGAGTTGCCTGGCTGTGAGTACCACGAACACATTTTCCGTATCCGTTGCAAGGGCTGCCACCAGCGCCCTTGCCCGTTTAATTCCGGCTAGTTCCAGAACCTCCTCATCCCCGGCATCTCCGATAATGTAGTACATTTTATCCTTTTCCAGGATATCTTTGAGTTTTTCTTTCTGTTCTACCACAACAATGTTATGGGTATCTTCTGCCACGAATTTGCACAGAACTCTGCCGATACGACCGTACCCGCAGATAATGTAATGATCCTTCATTTTTTTTATTTTGTTGTCCAAACGCTGCCTCCCCAGCATACTTTTAATTTCACCATCCACCACTGAACTGATGAAAATGCCGCATAGATACAGAAAGTATCCTACGCCTGTAAATATTAGAAAAATGGTGAACACCCGTCCGCCGTCGGACAGATCATGGACTTCAAGAAACCCCACGGTACTCAGGGTAATGGCTGCCATATATGCGGAATCTAGAAGCCCCCAGCCTTCAATGGACATGTACCCGGCAGTGCCGAGTATAAAAAACATGACCGCAATAAATACGGTTAGCTTCATTTTTGACGTTTTATCCATGGCTTTTCTTACTTATACTGAGGTTTAAATGCAAGGGAAAGATGAAAGGCGGCTAATTATCATAACGACTTTGATTCCGGGCTTTAAACCCGTTTTCTAATGCTTGACGGCTCCGGCGGTTGCTGATATTAAAAGGCCATGAATGACGAATCCACAAAATTTTCGCGCTGGCGCAGGGATATGGTAGAAAACCAGATTATTGCCAGGGGGATAAATGATCCGCTGGTGATCCAGGCCATGAGTCAGGTGCCCCGCCATTTGTTTGTCAGTGAAGCCCTGGTAGACAGCGCCTATGGGGATTTTCCGCTTCCCATTGGTGAGGGACAGACCATTTCCCAGCCTTTTATCATCGCTGAAATGACCCAGAGTCTGGCCCTGACAGGTTCGGAACGTGTGCTTGAAATCGGCACGGGCTCCGGTTACCAGGCTGCTGTGCTGTCCCATATTGTTTACAGGGTGTATACCATTGAACGGAACAATACCCTGTATCTGCGGACCCGGAAATTGTTTGACCGTCTGAAATATCATAATATCGTAACCGGCTATTCCGATGGCACCCAGGGCTGGAAATCCGAAAGTCCCTTTGACGCCATCATTGTTACGGCTGGGGGCAATCAGATCCCTGAACCTTTAGTGAATCAGCTGATAGAGGGTGGGCGAATGGTCATGCCTGTGGGGGGAGGGTATTCCCAGGAGCTTTTACGTATTGAAAAAACCAGCACCGGCATCAGGACGGTCAATCTGGGCGGCTGCCGTTTTGTCAAACTCATTGGCGAACACGGCTGGTCCGCTTAAGTATTCATGTCCTTTTCCTTTTCTGCTACTTCGGCAACCATAAAAGAGTTGTTCATGGGGTTTTGCCTGGGTGTTGCCAATATCATCCCGGGGGTTTCCGGCGGAACCTTTCTGTTGGTTTTCGGAATTTATGAACGGGTATTTTCAATTTTAAACCAGATCAATAAATCCTTTGTCCTGAAATGCCTTGAACTTGTTTCCGCCTGTTTCAGGTGCCCGGTCCTGGGAATTAAACATGTTTATGCATTTTCCAGGGAAAGCGGTTTTCTTTTTCTTTTTAAACTTGCTGCCGGGGCCGTCGTGGCCATTCTTGCCCTGTCCAGTCTGATGAAATATCTTTTACTTCACCATTTTTGTTTAACCTATTCTTTTTTTTTCGGATTGATTCTGGTCTCTGTCATTATACCGGTAAAGATGCTCAAGCGTTTTGATACCTGGGCCATGCTTTGTCTTGTGGCCGGTATCGGCATCACTGTGTGGGTATCAGCCATGGTCAATCCCTATGATAAAATCAAGATGAAGTCCGATCATCTTGCCCGGATCAGCCTGATCCAATCCGCTTCTGCTGAAGGTTGGGATGATTCTGTGCCTGGGTCGGGAAAAATTGTTTTAACGGTTCAACGTTATTCTTCCGGGGACTATCTGTATATTGCATTTTGTGGTGCCCTTGCCATTTCCGCTACTGTGCTGCCGGGGGTCAGCGGTTCCCTGGTATTGATTTTAATGGGCACCTATTTTGACGTTATTTCAGCGATTTCTGAATTAAAGTGCTTGCATTTGGAGACATTTATTTTTCTGGGAATATTCGGCCTGGGGGTCATCTTCGGCGGCCTTTTGTTTGCCCGGCTGGTCAGCTTTGTTTTTTTCCGGCATTATAATGCCACCATGGCCTTTTTATGCGGGTTGATGACAGGCTCACTATACGCTTTGTGGCCTTTTAAAAAGACCGTGTTCATGGCGCAGCAGTATGTGAAACAGGCCGGCGAAGTGGTCTGCCTTGAAAATGTGACAATCCAGACCAATATCAATATGTTGCCGACCAAAGATGATCCGGTGATCGCAGCTTTTGTTTTTTTTGTACTTGGCGGCATTATCATGATGCTTTTTGTCAGAAAAGAAGCTGCTGTTTCGGCAGTAGATCAATAAGGGCCAGGCCCCTATCCTTTTATGTTGAAACTTGATCACCGAGTGAAGATTTCAACCATTGTTCTGGAAAATTGATTCATGATGACCCACGATGATTTTTTAAAAATAGAAAAACAGTTTTATGCCTATACCAGGCCCTTTGTCGACAGGGCCGAAGATCCCTACCCATTTGTGCTCAAACAGGAACACACGGCCCGGGTCTGCAGGGCCATGGAAATGCTATGCAAATCCCTTGATCTTGACGGCCCGAAAACTGCCCGGGCCTGTGCTGCGGCCATGGTTCATGATATGGGCCGATTTCCTCAATTTGCTGTCTTTCATACCTATTCCGATGCCCGTTCCAAAAACCATGCAGCCTTAGGGTGCCGGGAAATAGTGCGAAGCAATATTCTTTCCCATTTATCCGTTACAGACAGGCAGTTGATTTTGCGGGCCGTAGCCCTGCATAACCGCCCCCGGCTTTCTGCGACGCTTGGGCGTGATTTAAACCTTCTGGCCCGTCTGCTCAGGGATGCGGATAAGATTGATATTTTCAATGTAATGAAAGATCATTATCTGAATCCGGATTCAAGTCACGGTTTTATTACCTATGATTTGCACGATGATGGCAAAATTCCGAGAGCGTCTGCCCAGGCCCTTCTTGAAACCCGGAAAAACGATTTGAGCTATGTAGACACACTTAATAACATGAGGGTTTTCCAGGCCGGAATGGTCTATGATCTGAATTTTCCTGCCGCTGCTGCCGCTATTCTGGATCTGGAAGTTATTCCCGTCCTTTTAGATGGTATTCCTCCATCAGATTTGATTACCCGGCTGGCGCAGGCGCTTTTAGATCATCTGCAATCTCTTGCTTCATCGAACCACGGAAAGCACGGAAAAACACGGAAATAAGTTTGATTACTTATCGACTTTGGCAGTCACCCAAAAGTAGAGCTTGAGAGTTTTGCGCTCTAATTTTCAGTGCTTTCCGTGTCTTCCGTGGTTATAAATATGCGCTTATCTTAAGTTAAGAACGCGGCTTAACTCCTTTTGGCTGAATCGATAAATGGAATTACAGTGATGGCATCGAAGTTCTAACGGAAACGGACCGTTTGCCAGGATATCAGTACAGTCTTCTTTGGGCAGGTTTTTAAGGTGATCGGCCATCCGATCCTTTGCGCAACGGCAGTAAAATTCTACCCGGGAACTGTCCAGAAATCGCGGTGACAGATCGGCAAAACCCGTCTCAATGATGGACTCCGGTGTCTGATCCTGGGCAAAGCTTTGTCCTAACGCGTCGATTCCTTTGATCATGGTTTCGGCCTGGACAATGTTGTCAGGTTGGGCACCCGGCAGGGCCTGCAGAAAGATACCGCCTGCACCGGTAATGTTTTCATTTTCATCAAAGGCTACGCTCAGTTTGAATCCGGAAGGAATCTGTTCCGAGGTCAGAAAGTATTCAGCCAGATCTTCGGCAATGGAGCCGTGAACCAGGGCAATCTGGCCGGTATAGGGTCGGTTTGTATCTTCTATGTACTTGGTCACCGACAGAAAACCTGCCCCGTAAAGGGTGGACAACCGTTTTATTTTTTCCGGGTTTTCCACTTGAATGGGGTTGGCCTTTAAATATCCACGAATCTCCCCAAAGGCATTGGCCTCCACATCAAGGCCTTTTATGGGACCGGAGCACTGGATGTTCATTGCAATCCGGTCCCGGCCTTTCAGGGGGGCGCTCATCAGGGCCGCGGCAATGTAAGCCTGGCCCAGAACCAGGGTTTCCAAAGGACCCAGATTATGGTTTGCCTGCATCTCCTTGACCATCCGGGTGGCATGTATCACCACCCCCTTGATCTGGTCCTCCGCCATTAAAAAACGGTACAGCCGTTCTTTGGCCGAAGCCTGGAGCTGGGCTTTCACATCATGGTTAAATATATCTTTTTTTATCATCTTTTAATTCCCCAAAGTAATCATGTTGGGTCGCTCACCTGATAAAATTGGTCATGACTTTGGCAACCGGTTCAGGCGCGGGAAATTGTTCTTTTCCATGTTCAATAATTTTCATGATCCATGCCATATTTTTACCTAAAACCGCCATGATTTGTTTACCTTCTCCGTCCTGCTTCATTTCCCCCGGGGTAAGACCATGTGCCACATGCCAGTAATTTGAAGAGGGCATGACCATTTCGGAGTAATTGAGATAATGATTAAGGGCGTCAACTGTTGAAATTCCACCTGATCGACGGACAGCTGCAACAGCAGCGCCGACCTTGTTCCGGAACAGGCCGCCGTTAACCGAAGCAACGAAAAAGGCTCTGTCAAGGAAGGATTTCATTGTCCCTGCAACACCGGAAAAATGAACCGGAGAACCAAGCAGAATGCCGTCGGCCGCCTTTATTTTCTGAATCCATTCATTAACCGGATCGCCATCAAGGGAACATGCTTCATTTTGTTTTTTTACACAATCGTGACAGGCAGTGCATCCCTGTATCTTTTTTTTGCCGACCTGGATCATCTCCGTCTCAATCCCGGCATTTTCGAGCTCCTCAAAAATTATGTTCAGTGAACAGGCGGTATTTCCCTTTTTATTGGGGCTGCCATTAAATCCAAGAACTTTCATGCGTATTCTCCTTTATATGTTTAGTTTATCTCGACTATCAAGTTTTCAGGGAATTTGTTCAAATTCAAGGCGGAAACAATTTTTAACCGGAGGAATATACAACATATTTTGAGGATTAAAAATTTTTTCCAACGCCGAAGTTGGGCAAATTAACAAAAACTTGATCATCGAGTTATACCATTTCATCTATAAAATAGATGTTCGACTAAAGTCATCCCGGGACTGGTCCAGGCGTTTGTACTGAACCGCCTCAAGGACATGGGGTTTAAGTATATCGGGGTCGCCTGCCAGATCCGCGATGGTTCTGGCAAGTTTTAATATGGAAGCATAGGCCCGTCCGGAAAGGTTGAATTGTTTCATGGCCTGTTCAACCACCCGGCGGCTTTGGGCATCCAGGGGACAAAATT
>DATFIL010000590.1:0-3568 GCA_035270145.1 Desulfobacter sp.
TGTCAATTTCCATGGCCTGCACCAGCGAATCAGTATCTGGGGGTTCAATGAACATTTGTCCCACCAGGCCTTTGCATCCAGTGATTTTATCTTCATGCCCTCCTCGTTTGAGCCGTGCGGCCTGCCCCAGATGATCGGAGGAATATACGGCACCCTGCCCATTGTATTTGACACAGGCGGCCTGCATGACACGGTCAAACAACTGGATGTAGCGCATTCAACGGGCAACGGATTTATTTTCAATGTCCACGATGCCCAGGGACTGAACTGGGCCGTGGACCGTGCCATGGATTTTTTCCGCCTGGATCCGGATGAAAAAGAACGCCAGATCCGGAGAATCATGACTGAGTCCGTACTTGAATTCAACCATAGCCGATGCGCTGAAAGCTATATTAAATTATATGAAAAAATGCTCGAAAGACCTTTTCTGGTCTGATCCTTCATGGACAAAGGAAACGGCATTGAGCAACGAATAACTGATCACAGTTCTCATTGACTATTTAACAATGGGCAGAATTTTCCGAAAATCATCCGTATTCGCCCGTAAAGCCCATTGAAAAATAACAATTTCAGTGGAACTGATCACAGCACCCGCCTGTTTCAGCAGATCAATGGCGATATCTCGGTTTTCATTTACACGGGAAGCTACGGCATCTGCCACCAGATGTACCTGGAAACCGGAGTTCATGAGATCCAGGCAGGTTTGCAGGACACATACATGGGTTTCCATTCCGACCACCACGATCTTTTTATGATTGAACGATTGAACCGTGGGAATAAAGTTTTCTTCCAGGCAGGCACTGAAATGCTCTTTCTGAAATACTTGTGGTGAATCAATTTCCTTGAGCAGTTCAGGGAGGGTTTTACCAAGCCCTTTTTTGTACTGTTCCGTCAGCAGAATTGGAATGCCAAGAGCATTGCAGGATCTAATGAGTTGACGCACCTTGTAGGCGATTTTCTCCCACGAATCAATGGCCTTGAGCATTGCCTGCTGGAAATCGATAATCAGAAGCAAACTATCTTCACGGGTTGCCACATATTCAGAACGTACCATATTCTGATCCTCCACAATAGAAATAAACAAAAGTATAATTGTTCAGTTTTGAGATTATACCCCCTGTTCAATAGTGTTTCCAGTCATGCCTTGGAAAAGTCTTTGAAAAAGCTGAGCCTAAATAGACAGACGGCTCGCCCCATTCATCTTTTTTGTATATGGCCTTTATGAAAAAATTTTTTCTCAAAAATTAAGTTGACGTTGACGTTGACGTTGACGTATGCGGTTCGCTATATATGACTAAATTTCCTTTGTCATCAATTGTGAAATGCCGGTCCGGGAATAATTTTCCATGGATTTTGTATGTGAATTTAACGTTTATTTATTTTGAAAGAATTCAATGACACAATGGCCTAAACTTACAGCGCTTAATATTGGCTTATTAATTATTTGCGGAATTGAACTTCTTAGTATAGTGAATTTTTTTGTCCTTCCCAATGGGGCAATTTATGACACATTTTGCAAACTACCGCCAAAAAGCACCCAGGGTTCTAAAAAAGTAATAATAGTGCCCATTAACCCGGAACAACTTTACAGCGATGATGAGACCTGGATTCTGTTTTTGAATAACCTCCATGATGTGAATGTAAAACAGATTCTTTTTTCATTTTTTCCACCGCATGCATCTGAACAATTTTATGCCCGTGCATCTGAATTGAAAAACGTGATTTTCGGAAGGCAAAAGCAGTTACCGATTACGTCATTAAACATCCAAACGGCACATCAACCCCGTAACGGTCCGTCGGCCTTTGTTTCCATTCCGGACTTCGTACATAAATACACATTGAAAATAGCGCCTTATGATTTGCCGGTCAATCAATACGGAATTCATCGTTTTGAACATGCGCTTTTCCCGTGTAATGAGGCCAAGAAACAGATTAAACCCAATTTTATTTTGGCTGCCGCGCAAATGCGGAACGAGGCGCCTCAGACAATAGATTCACAATTTGCCATCAATTTTATGGCCATAAATAGAGTGCTTCCCAATATCTCATTTGAGAGTATCCGTTCCGGCAATATCGTTCCAGAATTGTTTCAAGACAGAACCGTCTTGGTGGGATTGGGAAAATCTTCAGACTCCCCCGGATTTCAGACGCCGGTGCATACAGGCAGCCGATCGTTGTCCCTGGTTGAATACAATGGATTTGCCCTGGATACCCTGATTGAAAACCGTATTGTTCAATGGCCGGGGCGATACGCGATTTTGCTGATTGTGTCCGGTATTGTTATTGTCGGTCTTTTTGTTTTTCCACTGTTCAGCGATACGCTTTTTTTTATTGGCGCCGGACTGTTTTATCTGTTTACCGTTATCGGCTCTTTTTTGTTGCTTAGATATGCATTTATCTGGCTCCCGATAATGCAGATAATGGCGGCTGCAACCGCAGTTTTCATGTTTATTTTCGGCAGGAAATACGTGTCCAAGAATCAATTTGCCAGGGAGGTGATACTTAATAAATCCAAGCAGTTGAAAGACCGGTTTTTTCCGGATGGATTCTACGCGTCCCAGGCGTATTGGGCTAAGGTGGTCAATATGGTCAACCAGACCCTTAACCTTGAACGGGTCATTTTTTTGGAAAAAGTACCGGACGATCACAGAGTCAGGGAAATTATCGCGCTGAACACCTCCATTGAGAATATTCAGGAACGACGCAGGGATTACGAACGAACGCCATATTCCACCGCCATTATGGAAAACCGCCCGATTGAGGTGACATCCTTTTTCAAACGTGTCGAAGAGGACGACGTCCAATACCTGGTTCCGCTTTCATATGCCGGACAGGTTCAAGGATTCTGGGCATTTGTGATTTCATCCCGTAACATGCGCGAAATAAACTATATGCTCTCCATTATTCGAAATTTTGCCGTGGAAATTGGTGAACTGCTATACAAACGCGCGCAGTGGCTTGCGGAAAAGAAAAAAAAGCAAAATCTGTTTCGTAAACTTTTAACCGTTGAAACCAGGGATGATCTTTACCATGAAGTAAATGCCGTCATATCCATGCTGGTTCGGCGTATATCTACGCTGGATCATCTTCTGAACGCTCTGGAATCTCCGATTATCCTTTATGACATCTTCGGCCAGGTAACCCATGTTAACCAAGCCATGAATAAACTGCTTACCCAAATGAAGGTGGCGCCATTTAAAATGACTGCACTGGACCTGGCCATCCGGTTGACCGGGCATACTGCTGAAGAGATGCGAGATAAATTGAGTCAGGTCATGCTCAGTCATATTCATCTTAACCTTCCGGTAACGCTTTCAGATGCCCCCTACGCCTATCGGCTCTCGATTTACCCATTGATCGGTGAGGATGAAACCGTTCACCAGGATGATCAAGCATATCCATTTAATATCCATGGCATGCTCTTTGAAATGACCGATTTAACGGAAACCAAAGACCTGTCTTTGCTTAAATCAGACGTTTTTGAACGAAGTAATATTCAACTGAAACATGGTGTGGAGTCCATTACCAATGCCTGCGTTTTGCTGGAAGATGAAGAGACCGAAAATAA
>DATFIL010000591.1:0-2721 GCA_035270145.1 Desulfobacter sp.
CCGTAAAGGGGATGGGGATGAGCCAAAACCACAGCTTTACCTGTCTCTTGGCGGTTTAAATATCCCTCAAGACAGATGTCGCCGGCGCCGGTTATGGTGATGAATTCTTCAATCATTCTTATCATTTTTTATTTTTCAAGGCCGCCTTGATAAAGGCCTTGAAAAGCGGATGAGGCGCCATGGGTTTGGATTTGAATTCCGGATGAAACTGGCAGCCCAGAAACCACGGGTGATCTTTAAGTTCCACAATTTCCACCAGGTCGTGATCCGGGGATGTTCCTGAAATGAGAAGTCCTGCTTCCACCAGTTTTTCCTTGTATTCATTATTGAACTCAAACCGGTGGCGATGCCGTTCGGAAATATTTTCGGTCTTGTAGGCATTCATGGCAAAGGTATTTTCAGCCAGGAGACAGGGATAGGCACCTAAGCGCATGGTACCGCCTTTGTCTGAGGATTCATCCCGTTTTTCCACCTTGCCGGTCTGCTCATCCACCCACTCTTTCATCAGGTAGATCACCGGATAAGGTGTGTCGATATCAAATTCCTCGCTGTTGGCATCTTCCAGACCGGCAAGGTTGCGTGCAATATCAATCACGGCCATCTGCATACCCAGGCAGATACCGAAAAAGGGCACCTTGTTTTCACGGGCAAACCCGGCCGCAAGAATCTTTCCTTCAATCCCCCGGCTCCCGAACCCGCCGGGAACCAGAACACCATCGACCTTGGACAGCACGTCAGCCACATTTTCCTTTGTCAGGGAGGAGGAATCGACAAATTTCAGATTTACCTTGGTCTCATTGGAGATACCACCGTGGGTCAGTGCCTCGTTCAGGCTTTTATAACTCTCGGTCAAATCCACATATTTGCCCACAATGGCGATGGTGACATTATGCCTTGGATTTTTCAGGCGCTCCACCATTTCCCGCCAGCCGTCAATGCGCGGGGCCCGGGCCCACATGCTCAATTTTTTAAGAATCATGTCCCCCAGGCCTTCTTCGTTGTAGACAATGGGCACATCGTAGATACAGTCTACATCCTTGGCGGTGAATACGGCATCAGGTCCGACATTGCAGAACAGGGCAATTTTGTTTTTGATGTCCTTGGTCAAAAGGCTCTCCGTACGGCACAACAGGATATCCGGCTGGATACCGATGCTTCGAAGTTCCTTGACACTGTGCTGGGTGGGTTTGGTTTTGACCTCGCAGGCGGTTTTAATGTAGGGCACCAGGGTCAGGTGGATGTAAATCACGTTGTTGGCGCCGGCATCAGTCTTGAACTGGCGGATGGCCTCAAGAAAGGGAAGGGATTCAATATCCCCAATGGTACCGCCGATTTCAACAATCACCACATCGGTGTCATGGGAAACCAAATAGATGGCCTGTTTAATCTCGTCAGTGATATGGGGAATCACCTGAACAGTCCCGCCAAGGTACTCGCCCCGGCGCTCCTTGGTGATCACCTGGTCATAAATCTTTCCTGTGGTAAAATTATTGTTCTTGCCGAGTTTGGCATTGGTGAACCGTTCATAATGCCCCAGATCAAGATCGGTTTCCGCACCGTCATCGGTGACAAACACTTCACCGTGCTGAAAGGGGTTCATGGTTCCGGGGTCAACATTTATGTAAGGATCCAGTTTCTGGATGGTCACGGTCAACCCCCGGCTTTCCAGAAGCATACCAATGGCCGCCGACGCCAGTCCCTTGCCCAATGATGATAACACCCCGCCTGTTACAAAAATATATTTAGTTATCTCAGCCATCCAGTCCTCACTTCCTCACTTCCACGCTTTTTTAATCATAACTTTAAACAAAAAGATCTTCCGGAAAGACGGCACACTCAGCCAGTTCCTCTTCAATGCGAATCAGTTGATTGTATTTTGCAACACGGTCACTTCTGGACATGGAGCCGGTTTTTATCTGTCCGGAATTCACGCCCACAGCAAGGTCGGCAATAAAACTGTCTTCGGTTTCACCGGATCTGTGGGACACCACGGTGGTATATCCCGAATCCTTGGCCATCTGGATGGTATCAAGGGTTTCCGTCACGGTGCCGATCTGGTTAAGCTTAATCAGAATGGAGTTGCCCACACCCCTTGCAATACCTTGTTTGAAAATATCCGGGTTTGTAACAAAGATATCATCACCCACAATCTGAATACGGTTACCCAGACGCTGGGTCATGAGTTCCCAGTTATCCCAGTCCTCTTCCGCCAGCCCGTCTTCAATGGAAACCAAAGGATATTTATCAATCAGACTTTCATAGTAATCAATAAGTTCAACAGGAGACAATTCCCTGTTTTCAGAGGCAAATACATACTTTCCGTCTTTGTAAAACTCGCTGGCGGCGGCATCCAGACCGATGCCGATGTCCTTGCCCGGACGATAACCGGCCGCTTCAATGGCGGCAATAATATTTTCAATGGCCTCTTCATTGGACTGAAGATCCGGAGCAAATCCGCCTTCGTCACCTACGCCCGTGGCAAGCCTCTTGCCTTTAAGTATTTTTTTCAGGTTATGAAAGGTTTCCGCGCCCATGCGTACAGCTTCGGATACATTGGCCGCCCCAAAGGGAAGAATCATAAACTCCTGGATGTCCAGGTTGTTGGCAGCGTGGGCGCCGCCATTGATGATATTCATCATGGGAACAGGCATGATCCGTGCATTGATGCCGCCGATATGGCGGTACAATGGAATTCCGTTGGCTGCAGCCGCAGCCCTTGCG
>DATFIL010000592.1:0-3450 GCA_035270145.1 Desulfobacter sp.
AGAAAGTCCGGTCTTGTCATAGGAATCCAGAATTGTTTCTATACCGCGCATGCCCTGATCAAGGATGGCTTCATCATTGGAAACCATATCAATGAGCAATACGGCTTTAAGCCTGTCTCCCACAGATCGCTTGGTCTTGTATTTGATGGCCTTGATGTATTCCTCATCAAAATGTTCCAGGGCCATAAGTGCGGGATCGCTGTTGTCAAATCGGGTGCAGATTTGAGAAATGACCTTGCCTGCCTCGCTCATGTCATTGCCGAAAAATTCAATGCAGCAGGTGGCCTTGTGTGCAAACTCAGGATAAAGGATAAATTCGGCCCAGGTGATGATGCCGTCACACCCCTCTTTCTGCAACCCGGGCAGACCGCCTAAAACCTTATTGGTGACATCCTTGCCCAGGCCCTTTTTGCGAACATCCGCCCCGGTCAGCGTAATGGTGTTCAAAATCTGCCCGTTTTCATCTTTGACCACAAAACCAAGCCTATCCTCGTACCGGATTTTGCGCAGGGGATGGTCCTGGCGTGCCACTGTAAGCAATTGGCCATCGGGCATGGCGATTCTGAAAGACAAGACATTATCAATGGCGGTGCCATAGAGTACGGCTGTTTTTCCGCCGGCGTTTTCCGCCAGATTGCCGCCAATGGTGCAGGCCCAGGCAGAGGTGGGATCTGTGGCAAAGATATAACCCTGGGCAGCTGCCGCATCATTGGCATCCTGGGTGATAACACCGGCACCCACCGGCATCACGGCATAATTTCTGCCATCTTTTGTTTTGCGATGTTCAATGGGAAAAATTGTGTTCAACTTTTCCGTATTGATCATAACGCAGTCCGAGGCCAGGGGCGTAGCCCCGCCGGTCAGACCCGTGCCCCCGCCCCGGGGAATGATATGACATTTTAAGTTGTTTAATTTTCTGACCAGTTTGGGAATCTGCGCTTCCCGGTCCGGCCGCAGCACGGCTGCAGGTACGTACCTTCGCCAGTCCGTAGCGTCCGTGGCATGGGATGTAATGTTAAAGGGGTCAAAGCATATATTGGCTTTACCAACCACAGGGGAAAGCCAACGTGTTACCCTGGCCTGCTCCTTTGTCACGGCACTGATCTGGGCTTTAAGCTGCCGAAGCGAGGATCTGCAGGCCTCAAGCACTATACGAACCTCGTTATGTTCGGCATTTCCGGCAATATTGAAAAGGTCATTTTCAAATTCGGTAAACAGTCGTCGCCTCAGCATGGGGTGTTCCACCAGTTCCTGGAACAGAAAGGCATTCCGGCGGATAATGAAAAGGTCCCCCATAAAACGATGGAGAAGTCGTGAGGAGCGTCCTGTACCTTTAAGTGTTTCCAGGACATGAATGGTACTTAGAATGTCATTGCCGAACAAATGGGCAATAACCTGGGCGTCCCCGGCCGAGGTATAGTTAAACGGTATTTTTCTAAAAGGATCTCGCATTATAGCTCAAAGATGATCATATTTTCCATGAAGTCAAAATTTTAATCTTTTGACCTACTCGTTGTGTTCCCTTGTTTTATGGAACTCAATGTCCGGCCAATCCTCCCGGGTAAACCCAAGCTGGTATTCACTCGTCGTCAAAAAGGTCAAACGCCCTTCTGCATCCCGGGTCAGGCTGGATTCGTTTTTCCGGATAAAGTCTTTAAGATATGATTCGTCTTCGCATTCCACCCACCGGGCCACGGACAGGTCTATGGACTCATATCCTGCACTGACATTGTATTCAGCCTTAAGCCGTGCGATGGTCACGTCAAACTGAAGTACGCCCACAGCACCGATGATATGCATATTACCCTGCAAAGGACGGAATACCTGGATGGTGCCCTCTTCCGCCAGCTGGGTCAGCCCCTTTGTCAGGGCCTTGGTTTTCAAAGGATCTTTAAGCAGCACCCGTCTGAAATGTTCCGGGGCAAAATTGGGGATGCCCAGAAATTTTAAGGGTTCTTTTGTGGTAAAGGTATCCCCGATCTTGATGGTACCGTGGTTGTGGATGCCGATGATATCCCCCGGATATGCCTCTTCCACATTGGACCGTTCCTGGGCCATGAAGATGGTGGCATTGGCAATCCTGATATCTTTTCCAATGCGGTGGTGCCGCACCTTCATGCCCTTGGTGAATTTTCCCGAACAGATCCTGAAAAAAGCGATTCTGTCCCTGTGCTCAGGGTCCATGTTGGCCTGTATTTTGAATGTGAACCCTGAAAAAGCCGCTTCACAAGGATCAACATCCCGGCTCGCAGTGGGCCGGACCCCCGGGCATGGTGCAATCCGGACAAATGCGTCCAGCATCTCCCGGACCCCAAAGTTATTGATGGCGGAACCAAAAAATACCGGGGTTTGGGTGCCGTTGAGATAAAGATCGAGATCAAAGGGCTCGGCCGCCACGGAAAGCAGCTCCACATCCTCGCGCAGTTGATCCGCCGGACTCTGGCCGATCATTTCATCGAGCACGGGATCATCAAGGTCCTTGATCAATACCCCGTCGTCATTTTTAGGGGTATATCCCGATGTAAAAATCCCCAACTCCTGTTCTTCCAGGTTATACACCCCTTTAAACCGCTTTCCCATGCCGATGGGCCAGGTTAAAGGCACGCACTCGATTTGAAGTTTGTCCTCAATGTCCTGAAAAATATCAAGGGGTTCAAGCCCCTCCCGGTCCAGCTTATTGATAAAAGTGATGATAGGCGTATTACGCATCCGGCACACCTCCATCAGCTTCTGGGTCTGGGGTTCCACCCCCTTGGCAGAGTCAATGATCATCACGGCGCAGTCAACCGCGGTGAGTACCCGGTAGGTATCCTCACTGAAATCCTTATGTCCCGGAGTGTCCAGAAGATTTATTTCGTAGTCCTTATAATTGAACTTCATCACGGAAGACGATACGGAAATACCTCTTTCCTGCTCAATGGATAAAAAATCAGAGGTGGCGGCCCGGGTCGCTTTTCTGGATTTTACGGCACCGGCCTGCTGGATGGCACCGCCGAACAACAGCAGTTTTTCCGTCAATGTTGTTTTGCCGGCATCCGGATGGCTGATAATGCCGAATGTTCTGCGTTTTTTGATTTCCGGCAATAATGTCTTGTCTAATGTCTTGTTTCTGGGTTTTGTCATGGAGTGTCTCTTTAACCTGCCCGATTCATACTATAGCCTTTAGGCCGTGAAACCCAATCCTTCAGGTTTGGGATATGAGTTTTGCTTTAGCAAGCACGGCCTTACTTTAATGTTAATAAAAGGCATATTATATTTAAGCGTCAGCCATATGCCGGGGCTGAGTAATGTTTGCCTCGCCAATGTTATGATCGGATTTAACGTAAGCAGCACTGGTTTAACCCCTTAGACCTGTTTAACCACTTACCGTAGAGCAGGGGGCTGGCAAGCACCCTCTGGTACCTATTTCCGATCTAACGTAGTGCGCTAAGCACTTAGGCTGGTCAGCGT
>DATFIL010000593.1:0-4093 GCA_035270145.1 Desulfobacter sp.
GGAGCCTGTGCCAGGCCATTACCTATGCGCGGCGGCACGGCTGGCATGTGGCCATGACAGCGGCTGATAACTTCTGCGTCCCGTCATCCGCCTTCCACAAATGGGTGGACATCTCCGATGAAGACCTTCTTGAAAGCCAGGTCAGGCAGGGATGGCACAAGGACCGGGCCGCCGAGCAGAACCGAATCAATTTTTTAAAAGGGCTGTTTACCGGGCCGGAGGGTGAAGAACGGCTACAGAAAATGAAGGAATATAAGGGGTTCGTCTGCTCCCCCCTGCACCAGGCCCTCATGGCCCCGGATGCGGTCAGCATTTTTGGCGACGGCACCCACTTGCATCATATCATCCAGGCCCTGTGCTATGACTATACAACCCCGGTGATGTCAACATTTGAAGGGTTCGGGGAAACCTGCTTCAAGGGCGCGTTCATCCCCTTTATCACCGGCCGCGCCCAGGTAGTCATCCCCGGCATGGGTGACCGCGCCTTTGCCGGCATCACGCCGGACGAACTCGCCATAGGCCTTCCGGCTTCCCAACTGTTCGTGGTTTCCGAAAACCTTTTCAAGACCGGCGGGGACATGAACATCGGCCAACCCATAAAAACCCTGCTGCCCATGAGCCTGGATGAATCCATCACACCGGGATTTTCATATTTAAAAGAAAAAATCAGGGAAGAGAAATCCGGTTAAACAATGGAATCAAAAATCGTAAAAAGCATTTGTTTTGAGTGCCATTCGCGGTGCGGCGTCGTACTCAGCATTGAAAACGGACGGCTGACCGGCATCAAGGGGGACAAGGACCATCCCATCAGCCGGGGCTACATCTGCCCCAAGGGGGCGGCCAATGCGGAAATCGTCTATCACCCGGAACGAATCACAACGCCATTGGTCAGGAAAAACGGGGGATTCGTCGAGACTTCCTGGGATCATGCCGTAAGCATGATCTCGGATAAAATGAATGATGCCCGTGAAAAGTTTGGGGCGGAGTCAGTGGTCTTCGGCTCGGGCACGACCCGGGGAATGGCGCCTTATTTAAACCGTTTTTTGACGGCCTTTGGCTCGCCTAATTTCATGGCGCCCTCCAACATGAGCGGCGGGCCGATCGTCATGGGCAGCGCCGCCACCTGCGGATTCGGGCTGGTGGACCCGGATTATGCCAACAGCCGGTGTATGCTGCTTTGGGCCCACAACCCGGAAAATTCCTGGCCGGGCCTGTACATGAATGATATCAACGACGGGCTTAAGAACGGGGCCAAACTGATCGTGGTGGACCCGCGAGGCACGCGGTTGGCTAAAAAAGCCGATCACTGGCTCCAAATCCGGCCCGGCACAGACGTGGCCCTGGCCCTTTGCTTCATACAAGTGATTATCAAAAACAGCCTCTATGACAAACACTTTGTTGACAACTGGACCGACGGGTTTGATGCGCTGCAAGATCATGTGGCCGAATTCACGCCTGAGAGGACCGAGGAAATTACCTGGGTGCCCGCCGAACAGATCAAGGCGGCGGCCGCTGCGTTTGCCGAAAACGCCCCCGCATCCGTTGGCGCTGGCATGGGCGGCGTCTGCCAGGCAAACGACGCGTTTGATCTCAACCGGTCGCTCACGATATTAAGCGCTATTACCGGCAACCTGGAAGTACCGGGCGGCAACCTGCGGTGCCCGCCGCCGACTCACAGGCGCAGCTGCTATGGCTCAGATCATGACCCGTTCTCAAACCTGCCCAAGGAACAGGCGCAGAAAAAACTGGGCATTGACCGCTTTCCGCTGATCAATTTTATCCCCATCCCATCGCCGCCGCAGACCGTCTGGCCCGCCATTGCCGAGGAAACGCCCTATCCCGTAAAAGTGGTGGGCCTGTTTGCCAACAACAGCGTCTGCGCCTATCCCAATTCCAACCGGGTGCGCGAGGTCTATAAAAAGCTCGATTTTATGTTTGCCGTGGACTACTTCCACACACCCACCACGGCGCTGGCTGACGTAATTCTGCCGCCGGCCCACTGGACCGAGCGCGACGACGTGGAGGATCTTTTAATGAAAAGCCACGTCTTCTGCCAGCCCAAGGCCATGGAACCGCTGCCCGAATGCCGGGATGAGAAGCAGATATTAATCGACCTGGCAGAAAAACTGAATATGGACGGATTTTTCAAAACCGTTGAAGAAATGCTGGATGACCGGCTGGCATATATGGATGTTACCTATGACGCATTCAAACAGATGGGCTGGTACAAAACACCGGTAACGTATAAAAGCTACGAAAAAAAAGGCAAGTTCCGCACTCCCACCGGCAAGGTGGCCCTGCATGCGGGCTACCTCGAAGGCTTGGGCATATCTCCGCTGCCCATCTTCCGGGAGCCTTCAGAAAGCCCCGTGAGCCAGCCGGAACTTTACCATGAATATCCCCTGATATTGACTACCGGCGGCCGGCTGTTGGTCTACTACCACTCCTCGCACCGGAATATCGCCCCCCTGAAAAAACGCGCCCCGGACCCTGAACTCGAAATCCACACGAAAACCGCGAAAAATTTGGAAATCCAAGACGGGGAATGGGTATACCTGGTATCCCCCAGAGGCCGGGTCGAAATCCGCGCCCGGCATTCCGAAACCATTGATCCCCGTGTTGTCCAGTCACCTCATGGATTCTGGTACGGCATGGAAGACGGCTGGAAACGTCTAAACATCAACATGATCACAGACGACGAACCGCTCTGCCCGGTCACCGGGTCAGTGCCGATCAAGGCGCTGCTTTGCCGGGTGGAAAAAATAAAAGGAAGTTGATTTTTGACTGTTTCAGTTTTTTAAGTCGCGAATTTTTTGTCGCAGCTTCTTGCGGCATCCAATCCCAATCCCCACCCCGTCTTAATCTGGTTTACTCTAACAAACCCTATCACATCGTGATATTTCAAACACTTACAAAGCTTTAGGCAAACCGTACGCAAAGGCAATAAAATTTATTTCACAAGTGAAATGCCGTTATACTCGGCCTTCCGTCAGGCATACCGAAACTGCCCTGAAAGGTAGATTTTATAATAACTGGCGGTATTAAATGGCTCACCCAATATCTCCTTTATCTAATAAAATTTTGCCCTTAATAATAAGCATATGCTACTTAAAAATTGCTGTATCCTCTGGTAGATTTTTTGGTGTCAACCCCGGAGCCGATCCAATGCGACTGAATCAATACCGCCCAAATTTCAAAAATCTTAATGGGGCAATGAATATTTATTTCAGCACCCCAATGATGTTCATATACCAAGCATATCATCTGGGGAAATATTTTGATATCAAGCGAAAATGCTGCATATCACCCATATAATGAGTCATATGGAGCCAAAATTGAAGCATATTACCCTAAGTTATGCCTAACAGCTGTTTTATTTTACAGCGCTTAGGCAGTCTAATCATTGTTAAACGCGCACAACAATACCGATGAGTGAATGGCAAATTAGATCGTCGAGAGAGGAAAGGAATTATGGACAATAAACTCAAAATCATTGCCGGTGCCCTGGCTGTCGCAGCAGCATGTTTAGGCTTAATAAAAACTTTCGGCTATTTATGGGGAGGGATTGCAAGTCTATCGACTATCATTATAACTGTAATCCTCATAAAAAGTCTTACAAAGGAAGATAAAAACACAGAACAATTAGAACTCGGCCAAAGTATAGGTGATGGTGCAGAAGCCAAGGAAAATATTGAATTTGAAGAAATTGAACAAACTGCACACGAACATGCTGATAACATAAAACAATCGGTTGGCAAGGGTGCAAAATCAGAAAAAGGGGTGTCATTCAGAAACATTAAGCAAAAATAATAGGAAGAAATGATGAACGTTCAGTGGTGTGACAGAACAGTCGTCAAAGAAAATTTTGGTATTTGGAGAGAGTGCAGCAATCCTTTCATGCTTGTGCAAGTTTTTGATACTCAGGAGATGCAGGATATTAAAAAATGGATTGAACAAAACGCAGAGCCGTATTTGCCAGTAATGATCTCGTATCCATCGGATTATCCTATATTAAAAAATGAATTGCTGAAGGAACTAACAGACGAATTGGGAGGGAATGATAAATTTCCTGATTTTAATAAAGAATACAATA
>DATFIL010000594.1:0-3341 GCA_035270145.1 Desulfobacter sp.
AAGGCAAAAAATTATTCAGGCGTCATTGATCTGCTCATGACCGATGTGGTTATGCCGGAAATGAATGGCCGTGATTTAGCAGAACAAATCACCACGTTGTATCCGAACATCCAGCTTTTATTTATGTCCGGATACACGGCCAATGTCATTGCCCAACAGGGATTTCTGGATGAAGACCTGGGATTTATTCAGAAACCTTTTTCAACGACAGACCTTGGAGAAAAGTTGCATGAAGTTCTGAATGTTTCCCCGGAGAAAATATGATACGTGAAGAAATCTTTTCCTTAACCGGTCGGCGGGTTAAGGAAAAGAAAAGAGGAAGGCCGCTTGGGTGGCGAAAGCCCAAGGTTTAATTCTACTCTGACCCCAATTATTCACCAATTATTCTGTGGGCTTTTACAAGCCCCTCCTGAATCTTTGATTCAGGAGGGGCGGTTGACGTAACAGGGATTGTCACATTTCATCCCACAGGTTTTCAAAGGTGTAGGAGGAGCCTTCCATGATCCAGAAGTCGCCTCCGACATACCGTTCATGGATATCAAGTTGTGCAATGGCATCCATATCCTGTTGTGACAGACTGATATCCAAGGCGTTGAAATTTTCTTTGATGCGGCCGGCATTGACGGACTTCGGGATCACTGCCGTGCCGCGCTCAATGGCCCACCTGATAAGCACCTGAGCCGGGCTGCAGGCGTTTTTTGCCGCGATCTCCATGATCACCTTATTTTCCAGCAAAGACTTCTCATCTTTGCGTTTCAGCATCTTTGGACGGTCCTTTGAACCCAGGGGGGAGTAGGCGGTAAGATGGATATTATTTTCCCTGCAGAAGGCAAGCATTTCATTCTGCTGGAGAAAGGGGTGGAGCTCCACCTGGTTCATTTCAGGCTTGATTTCAGATGTTTTTAACAGCGAGGCCAGTTTTTTTACACTGAAATTGGAAACACCTATATGACTTGCCAGTCCCTGTTCAACACAGTCTTCCATACCCTGCCAGGTAGTGGCAACGGGCAGCTCTTCCAGGCTGATGAAATCCGATCCCTTTTTGGGAAACATCTTTTTCGGCTTAAGGGCAACAGGCCAGTGAATCAGGTAAAGGTCAATCCGGTCAAGGCCAAGGTCATTCAAGGTCTTTTTCAACGCTTCCGGCACATCGTCCTTGTAATGGGCATTGTTCCACAGCTTTGAGGTGATCCACATATCTTCCCGTGTCACCTCCCCGGCTTGAAACAGTTCGGTCAGTGCAGCTCCTACCTCTTTTTCGTTTCCGTAGATGGCAGCACAGTCAATGTGCCTGTAGCCTGCCCTCACCGCATGTTTTACCGCATCATACACCTCTCCGGGCTTTGACTTCCAGGTACCCAGTCCCAATATGGGCATCTCATCTTTATTTTTAAATGGTAAAGTTTTCATGTATAGCCTTATCTCCTATTGTTTGAGTCAAAGAATCCAGAAACACTTTACGTATTTATTGGCAGAAATTAAAGCATTTGTTTAAAATTCTTATTATGGCACGGATGGCACGGATGGATTAAATCCGGCCATCGGGGAAGCACATAGGCGATATACGCGAATGATCAATTTCAGTTTCAGGGAAGGTTGGCGTGGTCATTCATCGCGCTCGGCGTTATGTGGCTTGAGGTCATTACGGAAGACTGATATAAATGAAAAACAATAAATTTAAAAAAGCCAAGGATAGCTGATGGATTCTTATGGAGAATGCAAGTATGTGCAAACCTAATGAATCAAGGTAATCGGGGGATCAAATGTCTGAAAAGCCAACCTATGAAGAACTTGAAAAGAGAAATCGTGAGCTTGAAAAAAGGCTCCTTATGGATTCTCCGGATGAAAACCAAAAACATTACCTGAAAATTGGGGAAGGTAGAATCTGTGGAATCTGTGGTGTGTCATCGGATATCACTGAACGTATCAATCCCGATAAAGAACTTGGAAAAACGGATAAATTATTTAGAACAGCCATAAAACATTCTCCAATTGCCATGGTCGTTTCCAAAGGAATCAATCAGACCGTAACAATGGTAAGTGATCGATTCACCGCACTTTTCGGTTATACTATAGAGGATATACCTGATGCCGCCGCCTGGTGGCCGCTCGCCTATCCAGATAAAGCATATCGTGAAAAGAATCGCACACGCTGGAATCAGGCTGTTGAAAAATCTTTTTCCGAACAATCCCAGGTTGAGCCGATGGACGTTACCATTACGTGCAAGGACGGCACCCGGAAAGACGTCCGTGTTGAGGCTGCTTCTGTTGGCGAAGTCAACCTGGTGACTTTTGTGGATATGACCGAGCGCAAAAAAATTGAAGCGTCTTTGAGCAAGAGCGAAGCTCTTTTTCGAGGTCTATACAACAACATGACCAGTGGCTCTGCCATTTATGAAGTGATCAATGACGGATCAAAAGGCTCTGATTATATAATTAAAAATTTTAATAAAAAAAGCCTTGAGATTGAGGGCAAAACCTTGGACCAGGTTGTCGGAAAGAGTCTTCTTGACTTGAGACCGACCATTGATGACTTTGGATTGATTCCGGTTTTGAAAAAAGTTTGGGAGACAGGTGTACCAGACCGTCTTCCTGTAAAAATTTATCAGGATGAAATGTTCTCAAACTACTATGAAAATTATATTTTCAAGATTCCAACCGGCGAAGTGGTGACAATATACAATGATGTTACCGATCAGAAAAATTCAGAAATAGCCTTAAAAAAGAGTGAAGAAAGATTTGCACTTGCCATGGAATTTGCCAATGAAGGCCTTTGGGACTGGAATCCTGAAACCAATGAAATCTACTATTCGCCGGTATGGAAAAGTTTGCTTGGTTACGAGGATCATGAACTCCCTAATCACTTTTCTGTGTGGGAAAAGCTAACGGATCCTGGAGATGTTAAGCGGTCCTGGGAGATGCAAAATGAATTGATTAATAAAAAACGGGATCGATTTGAACTAGAATTTAAAATGAAACATAAAGATGGACATTGGGTCGATATTCTTTCTCGAGCCAATGTCATATTTAATGAAGATGATAAAGCGGTAAGAATTGTTGGAACCCACCAGGATATTACTGAAAAAAGGCAACTCGAAGCTCAATTAAATCAAGCCCAGAAAATGGAATCCGTAGGCCGCCTGGCCGGCGGGGTTGCCCACGACTTTAACAATATGCTCAGTGTCATCCTTGGCAAAACCGAAATGGCCCTCGAAGATATTGACCCGGACCAGATGCTGTATGCTGATCTGAAGGAAATCCGGACGGCTGCCCGGCGATCAGCCGATGTAACTCGGCAATTGCTCGCTTTTGCCCGCAAGCAGACCGTTGCACCAAAAGTG
>DATFIL010000595.1:0-4670 GCA_035270145.1 Desulfobacter sp.
ATCATCCTTATCGTGCCGCGCTTTTGAATTTGTTCCAGGGTGGATTTGAACCTGATCCCCATTTGACCGAATAATGGGTATATGCTGATTCCTACAGCAGCCACCACCATGAGAATTGCCCAATATAGCTTGTATTTATGATTGAAAATAATCGCCTCCTTTTAATGCTGCGGTGTTTTTCAAAAAAGTTATCGCCCTAAGCGTATTTTGTAAAATATTTGGATGTATATTTCCACTGTTGTTTTTGGCTTTATTTCAAAAAAAGACTTGTGGATGTTTGCCTTTATCTTTTGTATGATATAAAGCGATCATCGAGTATAAATCAAGTCTGGTTAAAGTGTAACCAAAACAACAAAAAAAACAGAGTAAAATGTGATAAAAATTTATGACGTACATTAATCAATCGGGCATTCAAGATAACCGTCAAAAGCAACATCCATGTACACTTGAAATTTTTTCAGACTATATTTGACCCTGGTGCTACTTCAGTACCGGGAGTATTGATAAATTAAGAAAGGCGTACGATATCGAAGTCATGTGGCGAGCCTATCCGCTGCAGCCGGATGTGCCTGAACAAGGATTGCCCATGGCCCGGCTGTTAGAGGCAAAAGGCCTGCCGGCAACCCCGGAACAAGTGACCGCCGGCCTTAAATCCACCGCCCAAAGCCTTGGCCTGCCCTTTGGAGAGGGAAAAATGATTTATAATTCCCGTCTGGCCCAGGAGATTGGCCTCTGGGCCCAGGAACGTGGCCGGGCCCATCAGTTTCATAATGCCGCTTTCAAGGCCTATTTTGTGGATGGCCGGAATATAGCGGACAAAGCGGTGATCCTGGATTTAGTGGCATTCGCCGGGCTAGATGTCGAACAGGCAAAAAACGTCATTGCGTCAAGGTCCTATGCCGATGCTGTGGACCGGGACTGGGCAAAGGCGCGGGAACTTGAACTTGTGGCTGCCCCCACTTTTTTTATGGACGATCAAAGGCTTGTGGGTGCAAAACCTTATCCGGTTCTTGAAAAAATGGTGGCAGAGCTACTTGCCCAGGTTCAGCGTTAGTCGTAATTGATAGGGACCATCAAAATCATGATGAATATGGTGTTAGATTCATAAGGAAGGATCAACCATGGACACCCGACAAAAAAAAAATATCCGGATAACACCGGAGGCTTACCTGGAGTTTGAGAGGACTTCACAAATCAAGCATGAGTACCTCAATGGTGAAATTTTTGCAATGACAGGCGGCAGCCTGAACCATAATCAGATTAACGGGAATGTTTTCAATCAACTCAAAAATAGGCTTCGGGGCTCGTCATGCAGGCCTTTCACAAACGACATGCGGGTCAAAATCAATGAAATCAATAAATATACCTATCCGGATATTGCCGTTGTCTGTGGAGAGATCGAACTGGAAAGAATCAAAGGTGTTGAAACATTACTGAACCCCATTGTCATTGTCGAGATTCTTTCGAGTGCCACCGAGCTGTATGATCGGGGAAAAAAATTCCGGCATTATCGGCAGATTGATTCACTTCAGGAATATATCCTTGTTTCTCAATACAATTGTCTTGTGGAGCGTTTTGTTCGTGGTGACAAAGGCATTTGGCAAATATTGAATCCGTACACGCATATGGAGCAATCCATCAGTATAGAGGCCATTGATTGTGAATTAAAACTTTCAGATGTTTATGAACTGGTCGAATTCAAGGTTTAACCTGGGGGTCGGAACCGGAATGTAAAATTCAAGAAGCCAAGATGCATTTAACCACATAACTATAAGAACTTAATACCCTACTCAAATTATTTTTCAAGATATGACCCATTCCCCTCACACCACGCGACTCGATTCCGTCCATTTTTCTTGGCAGTATAAAGCGCTTCATCTGAACGTGCAATTAAATTATCAGATGTTTCTCCATCCGACATGGTTGCCACCCCCATGCTTATTGTAACGGATACGGATTTTCCAGAAAACGTAACCACCAACGCTTCCACTATTTTTCGAATTTTTTCAGCAACGCTACAGGCTCTTTCTATATCGCTATCAGGCAAAATAATCAGAAATTCTTCCCCTCCCCAACGAAAGAAAAGATCGGATTCTCTAATGCTCTGTGTTATTGTCTGCGCTAATCGTTTCAACACCACATCACCTGTTAGATGGCCATACGTGTCGTTAATTTCCTTGAAATGGTCTATGTCAAACATGATGGCAGACAGGGGGGTTTTGCGACGTTTTGATTGACTATACACTTGTCGAAAAAGGACATCGAATACCTGACGATTTGCTGTGCCGGTGAGCTTATCGGTCGTGGCCATACTTTCCAACCGTTTTTGATATCCCGCAATAATCAGATTGACTAAAATAATAATCACCACTGAAATAACGAGACTGACGCCTAAATTGACCGTCAATGATTTTTGAATGCGCAGTTCAGCCTCATCCTCCTGCTGGGCGACAATAAGATACCAGCTGAATTCAGGAACAAATCGACTATTTAAATAATATTTTTCCCCATCGTTCTTATACACAATTGAGCTACTTGGAGAGGTCAAAATTTTGGCGGCAAACCTTGATAATCCCTTCATATGATGAATATTTTCCTCATCCGTATAGGAAATAGCATGCAGGGTAACGATGCCTTGTTTATCGATAAAATAGACTTGGCGGTCATAGCGATTCTTGTAATATTCCATCAATTCTTGAACGGTATCTACTGCTAGGCCAACGCCGATTGCCCCGATGTATTTACCAACATAGTCATAAACGCGGTGATTGATAAAGATGTTAAGTGACGTTCTGTCAGCGGTATCCGTATCAACATTAATTTCATACTCTTGACGCATTTTCTGAACACGAAAATACCACCTGTCTTGTTTATCGAGTTTGCTGACGGTTTTCAACACACCGCTGGAATGATAGTATTTGCGCGAGATTTCTGACACAAAAAAACTGGTGACAGTGCCGTAATATATCTGAATTTCCTTTAAATATCGAACGATGGCGTCTTCATCATGTTCTCCATTCAGTACCCAATCTCGGACAAACGTATCTTTGGCCATCATTGAGGAAATAAAGATCGGCCGTAATAAATCTCTCTGGATCTCAGAATAAATATTGTCACTTGTGAGGGGTAATGTCGTTTCGGCCAATTGTGTGCTAATGGATTTATGGGCAGTAAAATAACTGACAAAACTTGTAAATAAAAACCCAAATAGCAACAAAACCGCCAGCAACAGGATAAAACGTACTTTTTTATTCCACATCGTATTTCCTCATTATTTTTTTAAAAAATTAAGATATACTGAATTGATTTAATTTTAAACAGAAAATCAAGGAAATCCCCATGCGCTCAATGTTTCAAGCCTGGTTTAGTCGTCATTTTTCAAATCCTCAGATCGTTATCCTGGCGTTTTTGCTCCTTTTTGGATTTTTAACAATTTTCCTGCTAGGAGCGATGTTACTCCCTGTTTTTGTTAGTATCATCATCGCCTATCTTCTTGAAGGCATTATCCAGTGGCTTGAACGGTTCAAAATCAAGAGAACAGCCTCGGTTATTGTCGTGACCATCCTGTTCATGACCTGTCTCACCCTTTCCCTGGTTGGCCTTCTTCCGCTTCTGGCAAAACAGATAGCCCTGTTTGTTCAGGAACTTCCCTCCATGATGATTCAGGGGGAGAAGTTGTTGATAACTCAATTTGAACAGCATCCAGATCTCATGAGCCGGCTTCAAATAGATTCCTTTACCAATGCCATTGCGACTGAGTTGACCAGCCAGGGTCAGCAGCTTCTTTCTTTTTCCCTGGCAGGCGTACGAAATTTAATCACATTGATCGTCTATTTGGTGCTGGTTCCCTTGTTAGTATTTTTTTTTCTTAAGGACAAATCAACTATTCTGGGATGGCTGGCCGGTTTTCTGCCTGAGGATCACAGTTTGGCAACCATCGTTTGGAATGATGTCAACCTGCAGATTTCTAATTACGTCCGGGGCAAAGTCTGGGAAATTCTTATTGTCTGGGGGGTAACTTACAGCATTTTTGCCTTGTTTGAACTCAAGTTTGCCTTGCTGATTTCTTTTTTTGTCGGACTTTCTGTACTTATCCCCTATATCGGTGCCACAATTTTGGTACTTCCTGTTGCCCTGGTGGCTTTTATTCAATGGGGCCTGGTCCCCAAAAGCGCATATGTTGTGGGGATATACGGTATCATCCAGGCCTTGGACGGCAACCTTCTGGCGCCGCTTCTTTTGTCCGAAGTGGTGGGTCTCCACCCCGTGGCGATCATTGTTTCTTTATTGATCTTTGGCGGTTTCTGGGGGATCTGGGGGCTCTTTCTGGCCATTCCCCTGGCGACACTTGTCCATGCAGTGATCAAGGCGTGGCGAAGCGTCGGGGCCGCTCGTGACGAGGTCTCGACTCAATAAATGGCGATTGTCCTGCGGATCTCTATTACAGTGCTGACGCATGATATTTTTTGCCCTTTGATATCAGTCGGCTTGGCCGGGATGAAAAAAACTTTGTCGCAAAATAAAAAATAAAATTCAACCACTATGGGCTGGAAGCCCATAGTGGTTTAATTGAGCCATTTTTTAGTGTCCTCTTTTTTGGGCACCTTGCCCGCAGATTTGACCTCGCCGTCAACCACCACCGCCGGCGTGCCGAAAACGCCGTAGCCGGC
>DATFIL010000596.1:0-2224 GCA_035270145.1 Desulfobacter sp.
GAATTATGTGCCTGTCAGATCATTGAATTTTTGCAGGTTGCAGGGGCAACAGCATCCCGCCACTTGAGCCAGATGGTTAATTCCGGTGTGCTTCAAAGCCGTAAACAGGGAAGATGGGTATATTTCCGGTTAAACAGGGACGACTCTTCGTTAAATCCTCTTTTCCAGTGGATCAATCGAAACGTTGAAAACAGCACACAAGTGACACAGGACCTGGAAGCATTGAAGAAAATAGTGTGTATTCCTTGTGAAAACTTAAGCGCAAAATAAAGAAAAGACGGCAATTGCGTCAAACTATATGACTCGATCATCGAGTATGAACCTGTTTAAAAATAAAACTTGATGATCGAGTAAAAGGAAAAAAGGAAAGACGATTTATGAACGAAAAACTCAAAATACTCTTCCTCTGCACGGGGAATTCATGCCGAAGCCAGATGGCCGAAGGCTGGACAAGGAAATTAAAAGGTGACCGTATAGAGGCCTATTCAGCCGGTGTTGAAACACACGGCTTGAACCCCAATGCCGTAAAGGTGATGGCTGAAGCCGGTGTGGATATCTCCACCCATCAATCAAAACTGGTAGATGAATTCAGGGATACGGACCTGGATGTAGTCATCACCGTTTGCGGCCATGCCCATGAAACCTGTCCTTATTTTCCGCCCCGCTGTAAAGTTATCCATGTTGGTTTTGACGATCCGCCTAAAATGGCCCAGGAACTTGCAGCAAAGGGTCAAAGTGAGGAGAGGCAATTGGACTGCTATCGCAAAATAAGAGATGAAATACGGGCATTTGTTCAGAAACTACCTGAAAATATAAACAAATAAATTAGTTAAATTAATCAATACAGGAGAAGAAAATGAGTACGGATTTTGACAATGACCGCAAAATGACCAGTCTGTTTGAGCGCTATCTGACGGTCTGGGTTGCATTGTGTATTGTCGGCGGCATTTTTCTGGGTAAAATAGCCCCGGACCTTGCCAAAACACTGGACGGGATGTCCATCAATGTAAACGGTGCCCCGGTCGTATCCATTCCCATTGCGGTCTGTCTGTTTTTCATGATGTACCCCATCATGGTGAAAATCGACTTTGCATCAGTCATCAAAGCCGGTAAAAGCGGAAAACCGGTGTTTTTGACCTTGTTTATAAATTGGTGCATCAAACCCTTTACCATGTATGCAATATCCCTGTTCTTTCTGGGGTTTCTTTTGAAATCATTTATCGGGGCTGATGCAATGGACCTTGTTAAAATGCCCTTTGGCCTTGATCTGCCGGTGGGCGCAGTGCATGGCGCAGGTGTTGTGGTATTGCAGGACGGTGTTAAAATGCTTCAGATACCCTTATGGCGAAGTTATTTTGCCGGATGTATTCTTTTAGGGATTGCGCCCTGCACCACCATGGTTCTTGTATGGGGATACCTGTCACGGGGCAACGACGGCCTGACCCTGGTGATGGTGGCATTGAATTCTCTTGCAATGCTTGTCCTGTATGGGGTACTTGGTGGTTTTTTGCTTGGCGTGGGTAAACTCCCCATTCCCTGGCAGGCGCTTTTATTGTCTGTCGCCATTTATGTCGCTCTGCCGCTTGTGGCCGGATTTCTTTCAAGAAAATGGATCATTGGGGCAAAAGGAGAAACCTGGTTCAATGAAAAATTTTTAGGTGTCTTGACTCCGGTTACCATCAGCGCCCTTTTGTTGACCCTTGTTTTGCTGTTCAGCTTTAAAGGCGACGTCATTACGGCCAATCCATTGACCATACTCTGGATCGCCATTCCCCTTTTCATTCAGACAATATTGATCTTTGCCATTGGATATGCAGCGGCCGGATTTTTAAAATTAAAATATGAAGATGCCGCACCCGCTGCCATGATCGGGGCATCCAATCATTTTGAAGTTGCGATTGCAACTGCTGTTATGCTGTTCGGCCTGTCTTCCGGCGCCGCCCTTGCCACTGTGGTTGGTGTGCTGATTGAAGTACCGCTAATGCTCATGCTGGTTGGCTTTTGCAAGAAAACGACCCATTGGTTCGAAAATTAAGGAACTTGTTGTTTTAATGGCCTTACGCTTGACCTACAGCGTACAGGGGGGGATTGTTATATATTTTATGATACATTAAAACTTTAAACTCAACGCATCACCCCTTTGGTCAAAAGTTGTTTGACCTGGGTTTTGGTGATTTTGCCGCCGAACATGGTTTTCCAAATGGTGAATTTGCACCCGCCGTTG
>DATFIL010000597.1:0-2342 GCA_035270145.1 Desulfobacter sp.
CCATCGATCAAATGACCTTTTCAGGAAAAGGGTCTGTGTTTATCCATGCCTTTAAAGCCCGGTTAAAACATATCCTTGAGGACAACGGGGCATTATATAAGGACGGAGAAAACAGAGGCCACGCCCAGGATGACCAGAATATTTCCTTTAATATTATTCAGCCTTACCGGACCGGGGAACGGAAAGGATTGTATCCATCCATAAGAATCAAGCCTTAGGGACTTAAAAAATAAAAGCCGCAGAGATTTTGCACCCAATTTTTATTCGTATTCAAGGCGGGACAAGGCTTGCATAGGTCGTTATGCAAGCCTTGTCCCAACAATTGTCTTGACAACTCTGAAAAACAGCATGTACATATCAGTGGTTTTTTCCCAGCGGGGAACTTGACGACTTAAATCTGCAATTCGAATAGAAAATAAATTGGGGAAGGTATGTGTCAATTTTTTAGTTCCACATTCATCATTCTGCTCGGCGGTTTTTTATCTCTTATTTTTGCCCGGCAGAAAAAAATTTCAAAAGGCATTGCCGTGTTGTTTCTAAGCGGAGGATGTCTTTTAGGACTGCTTGATGCGGCAGCCAAGCTTTTAAATCCATCAGAAGCCTCAGCCTCTTTCAGGTATTTGGATCTCTTTCTTTTTTCCTTTCATGTTGACGGCCTTTCGGCTTTTTTCCTGACCGCCATCTTTGCCGTTTCCCTGATGGCCGCCATTTACAGTTTCCACTACATGGAAAATAAAGAGAGCGGCATTAAAACCGGTGTCAATTATTTTTTCTTCAGTGTTCTGATCGCCTCCATGGCACTGGTGGTGACCGCCGCCAATATCATTACCTTCATGATTTCATGGGAAATGATGTCCCTGTCCTCCTTTTTCCTGGTGATTTACGGCCATGAATCAGCCGAAAACAGAAAGGCCGGTTACCTTTACTTCGTCTTTACCCATGTGGGCGCCATGTTCATCCTGGCCGCATTTGGACTGATTTACGGCCATACCGGCAGCTTTGAATTCACCCCCATGGCCGGTGTGCCCGAAACAGTAAAAATACTAATCTTTGTGCTCTCTTTTATCGGATTCGGCTCCAAGGCCGGTGTCTTTCCCTTTCATGTCTGGTTGCCCCATGCCCATCCTGCGGCCCCCAGCCATATCTCAGCGGTGATGTCCGGGGTGATGATCAAGACCGGCATTTACGGGATACTGCGCGTTTACGCGATTCTGGATTTTCACACCCCTGTTTTCGGGTATATTACCCTGATTGCCGGTGTGGTTTCCGGGATTCTGGGAGTTGTTTATGCCCTGGGCCAGCACGATATCAAACGGCTTCTGGCTTATCACAGTGTGGAGAATATCGGAATCATCCTTATCGGCTTGGGAATGGGGATGATCGGTGCGGCAACGGGCAATCCCCTGGTCGCTGTTCTTGGCTTTTCCGGCGGCATTCTCCATGTGCTCAACCACTCGGTGTTTAAATCCCTACTGTTCATGGGGGCGGGCATGGTGCTGCACCAGACCGGCACCCGCTCCATTGACGCCCTGGGCGGTCTGCTCAAGGGCATGAAAATCACCGGAACTACATTTATCATCGGGTCTTTGGCCATTTGCGGCCTGCCGCCCTTTAATGGATTTGTCAGTGAATTCCTCATCTATATGGGCAGTTTCAAGGCCATCCCCGTTGGGTCAATCTGCTTTGCCATGAGTGTATTTGCAATTATCAGCCTGGCCGTTATCGGCGGACTGGCCCTCGCCTGTTTTACCAAGGTGGTGGGGGTGGTTTTCCAGGGAGAACCCCGGACCCAGGCCGCGGAAAATGTCAAGGAAAAAGGCTGGGCCATGATGCTTCCCATGGGCGTCCTTGCCGCCGCCTGCGTGATCATCGGTGTGTTCCCAAAAGTGTTCATTCACATGGCCCTGACGGCAGTGCAGGCGTTAGGACTCGACTACGGCCGGATCCCTGTTGAGCCCTTTGGCCAGATAACCGGCAATATCACCTTTGCAGCCCTGTTGTTCCTTGTATTCGTCCTGATTGTCATGGGCATCCGGTCAATCTACTACAAGAACAAGACCCCCGCAACATCCGGAACGTGGGGTTGCGGTTTTACCCAGCCAACGGTTAAAATGCAGTATACGGGATCTTCCTATACCGGGTCCATTTTGGCGTTTTTCAGTGCTGCAGCCCCGCTTTCAGAGGACCATCCGCCCATCAAAGGCCGGTTCCCTCTAAAAACCCATTACCACAGCCATGTCAATGACATTGCAGAACTTCACATGAAAAATGCGGTTGTCCGTCCCGTTTTTTATCTGTTTGACAAGCTCAGGTGGATGCAGCACGGGGATATTCATCTGTAT
>DATFIL010000598.1:0-3176 GCA_035270145.1 Desulfobacter sp.
GATTTGCCTAAGTTAAGCGGTCCAAAAGCCACATCTTCGAGAACCGTTGGGCTGAACAGCTGGTCATCGGCATCCTGGAACAGCAGCCCCACTTTTTTGTAAACGTCTCTGAAATCTTTTTCTGATTTGACAGGTTTTCCGAAAAATTCAAGGGTGCCCGCAGATGGGGAGAGTAACCCCATGATAATATGAAGCAAGGTGGTTTTCCCGCTGCCGTTGGGACCCACTAAACCGATGCGATCCCCCGTGTTGATCTCAAGACTCAGATTGTCTAAAATCCGGTCCTGGCCCGGGTAGCTGAAACTGATATTTTCAAGGCGCAGGATGGGCGCCGAGGTTGTCATAGGGTGATCTCCAGAAAAATCAGGCCGGCTGTGACTGTCAGGGCCGCCAATGTCCAGATTTTGTCGCCAGGGGAGAGGGCAAATTCGTGCAGACAGATAAATCGGCCTGAAAACCCCCTGCATTTCATGGCATTGTAAACCCTTTGGGCCCTGGCCGATGCCCGGACTAACAGCATGCCGCAAAGATAGGCATAGGTTTTGTAGGTGTGCATATTGGTCCCAGGACGAAAACTGCGCAGTTTTGCCGCCCGGAGCAGGCGCCGGTACTCCTGTTCAATGACAAAAATATACCGGTAGGTTAACAGCAGCAGGTGCACCAGTTTTTCAGGGATTTTGAAAAAATTCAAGGCATAGCCCAGGGTGCTGAAATCCATGGTGGTGATCAGGGCGATGAACACCAGCAGGATGGCATTGGATTTAATGCTGATTACCGTACATAGGTCAATGCCCTGTCTGGTGGCGCCAAGTTTTCCGATCTGCCGGACCACATCTCCGTCATAGGTAAAGGGCAAAATAGCCCACAAGAACAGCAGAAATCCCCAGATAACCAGCAGACGCCTGAACACGTGGACAAGGTTCAGGCGGGCCCATAATACCAGAATTACGGAAAGTCCCAGTGCTGCCCAGAGCATGGGCATTTTTTGCCCAAGGGCAATGACAAAGCACAGCAGGGTGGCTGCGCCCACCCTGCATCTGGGATCGGTTTTGTGAATAAATGAATGGCCGGCCGCAAAGATTTCTTCAATCATGGGATGTTGTTTATCATGATTTTTTCTTGCGGGATGAAAAATAGATGGCCACACCCATCAGGCCGAATATGTAGCCGATACCCCCAAGAATGTCATTGATGGTCGGCCCTGCTTGCGCCAGCTCTGCCACCATTTTGGTCAACGGCGTAATTTTTTTATTTAACGCCTTTGTTACGGCTTTTTCCACGATGGCTTCAAGCTGGGCCGGGTCAATGGACGCTGACGGATTTGCCGCCTGATGGGGGGCTGTGTTTTCCGCCGGTTCAATTGGCGGTGTTCCTGCATCCCGGGCGCTTTTAACCGTAGCGGTATCATCTATATCTGCAAGGGGAATGGTCCATTCGGCCGTGTGTCCCATGCCGGCAATAAGTTCAATGCGCATGGCTGTTTTTGTCGGGATGGGAAATGAAAATTCCCCTTTTTTATTGGTCCGGGTGCGCAATAGTTCTTTTCCGTTCACGTCCCAGACAATAATTTCTGAGTTCTGCGCTTTTTTGCCGCCGCTGAATTTGCCTTCTCCCAGAACGGTGTCCCCGTCCACCCATGCAAACACTGTGACGCTATGCGCCAGGGCATGGCCGCTTGAAAGAATGAAAAATAGCATCAGACAGAAAATTTTTATAAAATATGTTCGATACATCATAATCGTTCGCCATAAATAAAATATATTTATAAACATAAAATGGCAATTATACCTGCTTTTCCACCATTTTCGTTCTGCTGTCCAATATGTCCTGCGGCTGTGCCGCAGACCATTTGGGCAGCAGTTCGGGCTGCACCTTTTTAAGAAAACCGACACAGAATATTGCCACAAGACCCTCTATGAACATAACCGGAAGATGGGCTATAACAACGGCCCAGGCCACGTTTAAAAAACTTTCCTGGGTAAACATCAGGGCGGTGCCTAGAAGCAGGCAGCTGAAAAAAACGCTTAAAAATCCGCAGGTAAAGGAGGCGGCATAGGATATCGCGTCCGGTTTGTGGATAAATCCTGCAAACAGGTAATGACACATCACTGCAGGTGTGGCCATGATAACCGTGTTAACCCCCAGGGTGGTGATACCCCCGAACTGGAACAGCATCCCCTGGAGCAGAAGCGCTATCAAAATGGCGGGAAAGGCGACCCATCCAAGCATCAGGCCCACAATTCCGTTGAGAATCAAATGAACACTGGATGGTCCGATGGGCACATGAATCAGGGACGCCACAAAAAAAGCGGCCGATAAAATCGCGGTCTGGGGGATTTTATCTTCATTGAGTTTTTTTAAACCCACGGCAGTGCCGGCGAATGCCAGCGCCATCCCAGCCCCTAAAACCGGTGCGGAAAGAACACCTTCAGAAATATGCATAATACCTTCTTATCGCCCAAACACTATTTTGTTTTCCAGTCTTCGAACTTTACCCAGATCACCGCACCCAACTCAACATCCTTGTCCTGCCCATCCGCTTTAAGGGTAAAATCAGCTTCATTCAGTGCAGCAAACCCCCACCAGCCTGCCTTGGGTGCGGCATAGGTGAATACGCCGTTGCTATCAGCCTTAATGGTCTGGGTAACCATATAATCCGTGGGGGCTTCGGATTTGCCGTCTTGGTTGTAATATTCCACTTCAACTTCTGCGTAAGGCACAGCTTTGCCGTCTAATTTAACAATCCCCTGGAACACATTACCGGCATACTGTGCAAACGGTTTGGACAAAGGAACGATTTCCGTTTTCAGCCCGATCTCCTGGTCCCATCCTTCGTCATCTCCGAAAGCGGTTACTACGGTTTTAGTGTAATGAATGATAAAGCAGTCTTCGGCGGGTTCCCAATAGGGTACGGGTTCCATGTAGAACATGTAAACACCGGGTCTTTTGATTTTGTAATCTGTGTTCCAAGCCGTGTGATCCATAACCTTTGTTTGTTTCAACGCGCCTAAAAGATTCCGGACTTCACCATTGGCACGCACGGCAAATACCCTGGGTTTGACAAGTTCCATCCCGTGTCCTTCAAAGGGATGGGAAAAAGAGGCGGTGATGTGAACGGTGCGGTCGTCATCCTGCATGACCATGGAATCCGAAGGGATAAGCATCCCGTAGTGTGC
>DATFIL010000599.1:0-3842 GCA_035270145.1 Desulfobacter sp.
CCTTCAAGCAGGGCAGGGGCGTTTTGTCCGTCAAGCAAGGTCAAAAAATTGGTTACCGTTGAAGATGAGGTAAACGTCACTGCGTCAATATCACCGGCTTTAAGCATATCAATGAGCAGGTCTTTTCCCTCATCTGCCAGCCGGGTTTCATATGCGGTGACCTCATCCACCAGGGCGCCCATGCGTGTCAGCTGTTCGGGCAGGATGGTGCGCGCCTTTTTTGCCCGGGGCAGCAATACTTTTTTGCCGGTCATATCAAGGCCTGAAAACGCATCAATAACAGATTCCGCCTGATATGTTTCGGGCAGAATATCGGAGATAATGCCATAGTCTGCCAGACGTTCTTTGGTCACAGGGCCGATGCAGGCAAATTTAAGATGTCCCAGCGCACGGGCATCCTTTCCTTTTTCAAAAAGGGTGTCAAAGAAAAATTTTACCCCGTTCACCGAGGTCAGCACCAGCCAGTCATAACGGTCCAGATGATCAATGGCCGCTTCCAAAGGCGTTTTATCTTCAGGCGGTGTGATTTTAATGGTGGGGATCTCTATACACTGGGCACCAAGGCGGGTAAGCTCGGCCACAAGACTGGAAGCCTGGGCCCGGGCCCGGGTAATCACAATTTTTTTTCCGAATAGAGGTTTTTGGTCAAACCAGGTCAGTTCATCCCGTAAAGAGACGACATGCCCCACTACAATGATAGCCGGAGATTTCAACCCTGCTTTTTCAACCGCATCAACAATGGTGGCAAGGGTGCCGGTTACGGTTTGCTGGCGGGTGGTGGTGCCCCAACGGACCAAGGCTACGGGTGTGTCCGACGGTTTGCCGTGTTCCATCAATTTTGTTACGATATTTGACAGATTTTTGACCCCCATCAAAAAGACAAGGGTGGCGTCGGACTTTGCAAATATGTCCCACTGCATCCGGGATTCTTTTTTATCGGGGCGTTCATGACCGGTAATAAAGGAGACAAAAGAGGTGTGGTCCCTGTGGGTCACCGGGATCCCGGCATAGGCCGGGGCTGCCACGGCAGATGTGACACCGGGAATCACCTCATAGCTGATGCCATAGGACAACAACTCCTGGGCCTCTTCCCCGCCGCGGCCGAAAACAAAGGGATCGCCACCCTTGAGGCGGGCCACGTTTTTACCTTCCCTGGCCTTTTCCACCAGCAGCAGGTTGATTTTGTCCTGGGTCAGGGTGTGGTCCCCGCCTTTTTTACCCACGTAGATAATTTCAGCGTTTTTTCCCGCATAATCAAGCAGAAAGGGGGCTGCCAGGTAATCATAAACCACCACATCCGCAGCTTGAATGCACTCTTTTGCCTTTACGGTGATAAGCCCCGGGTCTCCAGGGCCTGCGCCAATCAGATAAACCGTTCCCCTGGGTTGTGTCATGGGATATCAAGTGCCTCCAATATGCGTTTTCCGCCTTTATCAAGAACAAGTTTTGCCAGTTCCCGGCCCTTTTCAGTCACTTGTTCAGGGGTTGATTCAATGGTTTCTTTAATAAAGGACTTGCCGTCTTCCGATGCCACCACTGCGGTAAAGATTATCCGGTTGTCACGGATTTTGCCGAAACAGGCCACAGGGATATGGCAACTGCCTTCGATTTTTTTGAGAAATGCCCGTTCTCCGGTCACACCGATCCTTGTGGGTTCATGATCAAGGACGGATAAAATGTTTTCCATATCCGGATCATTTTCCCGGGTTTCAATGCAAAGCGCGCCCTGGCCAACAGCCGGCACCATATCGGTTTCGGTAAGGTACTCGGTGATCTCATTGACCTGGCCCAAACGTTCAAGCCCGGCAGCGGCCAGAACAATTGCCGCATATTCACCGGATTTGAGTTTTTTAAGCCGGGTATCCAGATTTCCTCGGATGGATTTGATTTCAAGATCCGGGCGCAGATGTTTAAGCTGGGAGCCCCGGCGAAGGCTGGACGTGCCGATGACCGCACCTTGGGGATACTCTTTGAAAAGCTCTCCCTGGGCAGATATGAGCACATCAAAGGGATTGGCCCGTTCCGGTATGGCCCCGATTATCAATCCATCGGGCAGTTCGCCCGGCATATCTTTCATGGAGTGAACGGCCAGGTCAATACTGCTGTCTAAAAGTGACGCTTCGATCTCTTTGACAAAAAGACCTTTACCCCCCACCATGGCAAGGGGACGGTCCGTTATGCGGTCCCCCGTGGTTTTGATTATTTTTATATCAACCCGGATGTCCGGGAATGCTGTTTCAATACACTCTTTTACGTGGTTGGCCTGCCACAGGGCTAACGCGCTCCCCCGGGTGCCGATACAGATATTTGATTTCATGTTGACCCTATCGTTAGGCTGCTGCTGTTACTGCTGCAGGAGCCGCAATTTGTTAAGGTGCAACCGGTACAGGCAGAGCTGCCGGCTGATGTGGTTGTTTGAATCTGGCCGCCGGGGCCTGTGGATTTGGATACAAACCCGCATTTTGACATCATTCGTGCCAGGTCTTCACTGCTGCATGCCGGGCATGTGGGTGTATCACTGCCCAACACCAGGGTTTCAAAATTTTTACCGCAGGCTTTGCAGGTATATTCATAAATCGGCATTCTTCCGCCCCTTTTTATTAGTTTGCAATTGGAAATAGCATATCAATATAAGGCTATAGGGTTCGTTTTTCAAGGCCATGATCCAATAATTTGAATTAACGCAAATCGTTTATGAAGGTCTGTAACGCTCAGGGTGGCGGCTATTGTTTATCTGTCAAAGGGAAAGGCCGCCTGAACTTTGCGTCTGAAATCCTGGTCAGTCAGGAACTGCCAGCCAATTTGGGCAAGAATCCGGGCTGTTTTTTTCATCTGTGAAAATGCAAAGTCCGTTGCTGCAACCTGGGCAAATTCCCTGGAGTGAATAATAGCCCCGGGATTGTTTTGGGTAATATTAAAATAGGCCTGCATGGCAGGTACTTCATAGGTGACATCTCCGAAATCCGAGGACCCCCGGGACGGCTTCGGCCATTTGGGCTGCATGCCGGTATCCCGGGCAAGGGAGAAAAAGACCTGGTTGAGCGGATCGTTGGGGATGCCGGGTTTATAAGAGTTTGGTATTTCTGAAAACGTCAGTGTTGTATCGGTCATAAGTGCAGCGCCTTTGGCAATATTTTTAAACCGGACTTGTATCTGATCAAGAAATTTAAGATCAAAATCGCGTAAATAAAACTCGGCCCGGGCGAAATCCGGAATAATGTTAGGAGCCTGGCCCCCGTCCCGGATCACGCCATGGACCCGGCTGGTCTCAGTGAGTTGCTGGCGCCAGGCATCCACACCGGTGAACAAAAGCCGCAGGGCGTCCAGGGCGTTGACTCCTTTTTCCGGACAAGCCGCGGCATGTGCGGTTTTTCCTGTATACGAGACCATAAATTGTCTGATTCCGGACTCTCCGGCATAAGGTGCTGTGGCATCATCCGACGGGTGAGCCATGAGCACCAGGTCCACATCTTTCAGCGCACCGGCCTTGATCAGATCAATCTTGGCACCCCGCTGCTCTTCGGCAGGGGTCCCCATCACCGTAACCCTGCCGGGTGAATGATGGTGGGTCAAAAGATTTTTCAGCATCACGCCCGCCCCTAGTGCCACGCCGGCAATCAGGTTATGACCGCACCCGTGGCCTATGTCGGGCAGGGCATCGTATTCAGCCATAAAGCAGATATGGGGTCCGTTTTGGCCTGCTGTCGCATTAAAAGCAGTAGAAAGGCCCTTATAGCCTGTTTCTACATAAAATCCCCAGGCGTTCAGAAGATCTGCTTGCCAGGCACATGCCCGGGTCTCTTCTCCGGAAAGTTCCGGTGTTGCATGAATTTTGCGCACCA
>DATFIL010000600.1:0-2712 GCA_035270145.1 Desulfobacter sp.
ACGGTACATGAGATGGGTGTCCACCATGGAAACTTCATCCACCACCAGAAGGTCCAGATCCAAAGGATTGGTGAAGTCATGTTCAAAGGTCCCGGTGTTATGATTAAAGCCCAAAAGTTTGTGAAGGGTTTTGGCCCCTCGTCCGGTTACTTCGGATAGACGCCGGGCGGCCCGCCCCGTGGGGGCACAAAGCATCACCTTCAGGCGAAGGGTTTTGAATACAACACATAGTGCCTTTATCAATGTGGTTTTCCCTGTACCGGGTCCGCCGGTGATAATGGAAATTTTGCAGCCCATAATCCGGGTCACCACATCCAGTTGCTCCTGGGATAACTGAACAGCCATGGCAGAGAGCACCTGGCCCTGGATTAAATCTTCATCAACGTTGAAATCAGGATTGGGCATGGATAAAAGCGCCTTGATCCGCCGGGAAATACCGGCTTCAGCCTCGTGTAAAGATGCAAGATATACCCGGTCCTTTTCAATCACCACCTCGTTATCCGCATCCAGATTTCCAAGCCCTTCTAAAAGTTGTCCCTCAGATACCCCCGCCGTTTGAATACAAGTCCGGATCAGATTTTCTTTTTCTTCAAACACATGTCCGTCCTGTTCCAGGTCCAGCAAGCGGCAGACCAGACAGGCTTTAAGTCTTTCTTTATCCTCCTTTTCCGTACCAATCTCCCTTGCCAGTTCATCCACAGCAGCAAAACCAATACCGGGAATGTCCCGGGCAATGCGAAAAGGATCCTGGGTCAATACCTCCAGGGCGTCGTTTCCATATGTTTTAAGGATGACTGCGGCCTTGGCCGAATCAATGCGGGTGTCCTGTAGCATCGCCATGACCCGCCGCACTGAATGGTGGGTATTCCAGGCCGTTTCAATCATTTTTTGTTTGGCCTTGCCGATCCCGTATACATCAAGAAGCTGTTTCGGCTCATTTTCAATGATTTCCAAGGTCTGTTCCCCAAAGGTATCTACGATCCTGTCGGCCAGTTCCTGTTTAATGCCGGGAATGATACCGGAGCTGAGGTATTTTCGAATACCTGTCGTAGAAGAGGGCAGGGTGACCTCAAACGAGGCGGCCTTAAATTGCTCTCCGTATTTAGGATGGCTGGTCCATGTGCCCTTGAGTTTGAGTCGTTCACCCTGGGCCACCCCGGGCAGATGCCCCACCACGGTGATGGCATCGGCCACCTTGGGGACTGACACACGACATACGGTGTAATGATTTTCAGGGTTCTGGAATGTAACCCGGGACAGGGTACCGCTGATGGTAATCATGACGCTATATTACCGGATGAAAAATTAGCAGTTATCCAACAGGCGGCCTCGTAAAGATCTTTGGCAATAAAATCGGGTACAATTCCTTTTTTTGTCAAAGCGGCCAGCGCCTTTTCTCCGTTGCCGGTCTTAACCAGGATGGTTTTGGCACACCCGGCATTCTTGCCGCACTCAATATCTTTGGCGGAATCTCCCACCATCAAAGATTTGTTTAAATTAATGCCATGGCGTGCCACGGCCTGAAGAATCATTCGGGGCTTGGGTTTTCGACAATCGCATCCCTGATCCGGGGCATGCGGACAAAAAAATATATCCTTGATCCGGCCACCGGCCTGTTCCACCCCGTGGGTCATTTTTTTTAAAATGGCATCAAGGGTCCGGCGGGATATCATACCCCGACCCACAGCCGATTGGTTGGTAATCAGAATCACCTGGAAACCGCCGGCACTCAAAAGGGCAATGGCCTCCGGACTTTTGGAAATGAAATGGAATTCATCCGGATGTTTGATATAGGCGTCGGAATCATGGTTAATCACACCGTCCCGGTCCAGAAAAACAGTATACGTCATCGTTTTTTTTAGCTTTTCTCCTAACGCGTGTTTGGACGAAAAGTTGCCCAGATGCAAGGCGCAGAAAAATTTAAAACCGGAGCAACCTCATGGTTGTGAGGATTTTAAATTTTTTTGCAACGCCGCAGGTGGGTGACTTTTCGTTCAAACACCAATTAATCGGCTACGGCAAAGGCATACTGAAACCCTTCCCTGTCCATCAGTCTTTGGCTGAATGTCACGGCATCATTGAGGTTATTGAATTTACCGACCCTCACCCGGTGAAATTGCCCCCGGTGATCCGCATAGGGAACAATATGGGCATTAAGATAATTTTTAGATAACTTGATTCGGTACTGATCCGCATTGGTTTTCACCTTGAATGCCCCTACCTGCACCGTAAAATTGCCTTTCCAGTAATTCACAGGGGTAAAGTTTACAGGAGAGTGGTCTTTTTTGGAATAGGCGGTTGCCTTGCCAAGGGCTGTTACCTTTACCCGGCCCGTGCCGGGTCCTACGATACCAATGCGCCGGGCTGCTTTATAAGATAAATCTATGATCCTGCCGGCCACAAAGGGGCCCCGGTCATTGATGCGCACCGTGAGCTTTCTGCCGTTGTTCAGGTTTTCAACCTTGACCCATGTGTTCATGGGAAGGGTTTTGTGGGCTGCGGTCATGGCGTACATGTTGTAGGTTTCGCCGTTGGATGTTTTTCGACCGTGGAACTTTCTGCCGTACCAGGAGGCGTGTCCTTTTTCCACATACCCGCTTGCCGAAGCCATGGGATAATAGCGCTTTCCTGCAATGCGATAGGGACGCTGGGTGGCGTCGGTGCCGCTGTATTGTTTATCCGCAGATTTGCTGTGGGAATCATAGGTTCCGG
>DATFIL010000601.1:0-2507 GCA_035270145.1 Desulfobacter sp.
ATGAAATTTTCGAGCTGTGCGACCGTGTGGCTGTTATTTTCGCAGGTGAGTTTATGGGTATTCTGGAGACGGACGATAAACGCGTCAACGATATCGGAATGATGATGGCCGGTTCAAAACGCATTGACACAGCACCGTTAACGACATGATACGGATTACTACCAGCGACCGCTACAATATCACCCCTTTAATGTCTTTTATGACCAATGTTGCCGCCCTTGGGGCAGGCATTCTGGCCATCAGCCTTATATTCCTTGCCGCAGGCGTCAACCCCTTATATGCGGTTTCCCAAATCTTTATTGAGTCCTTTGGATCTGTTTACGGCATCAAGGAAACCATTACCAAAGCCATTCCCTTAATCCTCATCGGAGCAGGCCTGACCCTTGCCTTCAGGGCCAAATTCTGGAATATCGGTGCCGAAGGCCAGCTGCTCATGGGCGCTATTTTTGCCACATGGACGGCCCAGCATCTTGGCAATGCTCTGCCCTCTGCCGTTATTGTTCCTTTGATATTTACAGCCGGGTTCATCGGCGGCGCACTATGGGGCATTATTCCGGCCATCCTAAAAATTAAATATGCCATCAACGAGGTCATCACCACCCTGATGCTCAACTATATCTGCGCAGAATTTTTGACCATGCTCATTGTGGGACCCTGGAAGGGGAAAACCCGGTTCGGATTTCCGGGCACGGATCCCCTGCCCGATGCTGCCATTTTAGGCGTACTGCCGGGGTCGCGTATTCATTATGCCACCCTGATCCTGGCCATTGTCTGTTCGGTGGGACTGTGTGTTTTAATTTATAAAACCCGATTCGGGTACGAAACCCGGGTGGTGGGGGAAAACCCGGATGCCGGTAAATATGCGGGTATTGATTTTCTTAAAACCAATCTTATTCTCATGGCCATTTCAGGGGGACTTGCCGGTTTTGCCGGTGTGGGCGAGGTGGCAGGTATCCATCATTACCTGGGGCATCCGGCCTCGGTGTCATCGGGGTATGGATTCACCGCCATCATAGTGGCCTGGCTAGCCAAATTGAATCCCTTGTTCGCCATTGTGTCGGGTCTGTTTTTTGCCGGCATTATCGTGGGCGGAGACGCGATCCAGATCTCCTTGGGACTGCCTGCGGCCACAGTTGAAATTGTCAATGGTACCCTGCTCATCTTTCTGATCATGGGGGATTACTTTTTATACAACAAGGTTCAGCTTTGCTGGTCCCGGGCCTAGCAGCTCATAGCTCATAGCTATCCCCCCGCTCAAAGGGCGATAATTTAACATTTTACTTGGATTTACATATAAGCATCATGGAAGCAATTATCATCTCAACAATTCAAAGAACCATGGTGGCAGGCACACCACTGCTTTTAGCCACAACCGGCGAAATTATCTGCGAACGGGCCGGAATCCTTAACCTTGGTGTGGAAGGCGTCATGGCCATCGGCGCTGTAACCGCCTTTATTGTCACCATGACCACGGGGCATCCCTGGCTTGGTGTACTGGCTGCCATGGCAGCAGGTTTTGCTGTCTCCCTGATCCATGCCTTTACTTCGGTAACGTTGCAGGCCAATCAGGTGGTATCAGGCCTTGCGTTGACCATGCTGGGCTTAGGATTGTCCGGGATGATGGGAAAGCCTTATGTCGGCCGGCCCCTGGCGGTTAAAATGGATGATGTGGCCATCCCCTTTTTATCGGACCTGCCCTGGATCGGCAAAGCTTTTTTCCACCAGAGTCCCTTTCTTTACCTGGCCATTGTCCTGGCCATAGGTGCCTGGTTTTTCCTGGAGCGTACCCGCATGGGCATTCAGATCCGATCCACCGGGGAAAATCCCAAAGCCACCGAGACCCAGGGGGTTAACGTCGCTTTGATTCGATATGCCTGCGTTCTGGTGGGCGGTGTTTTCTCCGCCCTTGCCGGGGCCCATCTGTCCATTTCCTACTCATCTTCCTGGGTGGAAGGCATGACTGCCGGACGCGGCTGGATCGCCATTGCCCTGACCATATTTGCCCTGTGGAACCCGGGCCGGGCCATTTTTGCCTCATTTATCTTTGGCGGCATTTTTGTACTCCAATACCTGCTCCAGCCCCTGGGGATTTCCCCCAATTTTCTGGCCATGCTCCCCTACCTGTCCACCCTGATCATCCTTCTGGGCATCTCCCTGAAAGATCCAAGGCGGCTAAATGCCCCGGCCTGGCTGGGAGCAGCCTATAAACGGGGTGAACGATAACAATTTGACATTTCATACTTTTTTGTCCATAATATTAATGTTATCAAAACATCACCCAGCCGGATAGAATGACGCGATCCCATGAAGGAGCCACAATGGAAATCTCAAAAAATCAGTCCATTGACAGTATTGCCAAAATTTTCCTGAAAACCACCCAAAATACGCTTAGACAAAGCACCGGCAAAGAAATAAGCTACGCCAATACCATCCAGAAAATCACCAGGATATCCATGAGGCCTGACCTGACCTGCTTTGTTCAATTCAGCGGAGACTATATGGGCCTT
>DATFIL010000602.1:0-4355 GCA_035270145.1 Desulfobacter sp.
GCGGTAATGTTGGGCGCCTCAATACTGGCGCCCAGTTTGTTCGAGTGACGGTCAAGGATCAGTCCACGGTCTCCCTGGATGGTGATGCCTCTGACATAGGTGTTTTCAGCTTTTTTTTTTAGCACCTCACCCTGGAGAATCTGAATGTCAAAGGAACGGATGACAATGCCCACCAGACACAGCAGCAGAAAAAAACGGATGAAAAGAATCCGTAAACCGATTTTTTCACAAGGGTTTGCCGCCATTTAGTTCGTTCCTTTGGGCAGGTAAATGGTTTGATTAAATATATCCGGAGTCAGGCCTAACCGGGTGCGGGCAATGCGCGTGATCCGTGCTTCGGATTTAAGACGCTCAAGTTCCACGCTTAGCGCTTGACGGTAATCTGCCATGTCCCGGATTTGGCTTTCAGTTCTGGTAATCATGATCATGGCCTGGCTGGATTCGCTTCTGATCCAGGCATTGCAAATGAGTTCGGCGGCCAGCACGATGATTAAAAGAAACCACCGTAGCTCTTTGTGATTCTGTATTTTTGGTGTTTCTAATTTCATTGTTTATTGTGTTTTAAGCTTGGGATGGTCAGTCCATGGCTGTTATATTTTTTGCGCCACCCGCAGTTTGGCGCTTCTTGCCATGGGGTTCGCTTTAATTTCTTCCGCATCCGCTGTCACAGGTTTTCCGGTAACGGACGCCATTTGTTTTACAAACCCGCAGATACATATGGGAAACTGTCTTGGGCATGTGCACCCATTTTCAAAAGCGCGCAGCCGCTGTTTGACAATACGGTCTTCCAGGGAATGAAAGGAGATGATGCTGATACGCCCGCCCTTGACCAGCATGGTGGGAACCGCTTGCATAAATGTTTCTAATCGTTCAAGCTCCCGGTTGACCACAATGCGCAAGGCCTGGAACACCCGGGTGGCCGGATGAATTTTTTGTTTTGCCTTTGCACGGCCAGGTACGGCGCCGTCGATAATGTTGGCTAATTCAAGGCTTGTGGCAATGGGGCTGCAATCCCTTTTTTCGATGATTGCCCGTGCCATCCGTCTTGAAAAGCGTTCTTCCCCGTATGTGAAAAAAATATCAGTCAATTGTTTTTCCGAATACGTATTCACCACCTGATATGCGGTTAATGAATTGCGGATATCCATCCGCATATCCAACGGTTCGTCTTTTTTAAAACTAAACCCCCGTTTGCTTTGGGTCAGCTGGTTGAGTGAAAAGCCCAGGTCGAGAACAATGCTGTTCACCCCGTTAATACCCACATCTTTGAGAATGTTGGGAAGATCACTAAAGTTGTTATGGTATAACCGGACATTATCCCCAAAAGGGTGAAATACCTTTCGGGCATTGGTAATGGCATCCATGTCCTGGTCAATACCGATGAGCAACCCGTCGGAACCTATGGCCTTAAGCGTTGCCAGCGCATGTCCGCATCCGCCGAGGGTGCAGTCCACACATATGTCTCCGGGTTTAAGATTCTGATACGCAAGCACCTGATTCGGCATGACGGAGGTATGTTCAAAACCCATATTATTATAATCCTATGGAAGCAATTTCTTCTCTGACGTCCTCCCGTTCAAGCTCCTGTTCCATTATTTTCTGTTCCTGCTCCCATTTTTCTTTAGCCCAGATTTCAAACCGGTCCAGAACACCTACAAGAACGACCTCTTTGTTTATCTCTGCATAGGTCCTTAGATTTTGAGGAATTAAAACCCTGTCTTGCTTGTCACATCTCAGCGGACAGGCATTCCCCAGAAAAAATCGTTTGAACCTTTGCATGGCTGCGGTCTTGACCGTTTTTAAACGGTCTTCAATAGCCTTCCATTCGCTGAAAGTAAAAGCAAAGATGCAGCCATCTTTGCTTGAGACCACGATCCCGTAATCATTCTCCGCCTTGAGCACTTTCCTGAATCGTGCCGGAATAATGAGTCTGCCTTTGTCATCAATTGTATGACAAGAACTGGATCGAAACATTTGAGTTGTCTTTTTCTAAGATGCTACATCCACTTTACATCCACTATGCTGCCACTTTCACGAAAAATATAAGATAAGTCAAGTTAAAAAAATAAAATTTGCCGGTAAAATACAGGGTTTAATTGGAAGATGTTTGGTGTATTTATTTAAAAATTTAATATGATATATCAAAGTCAGAATAACTTATTGAATTGCTGTTCTGTTGCGTCACTTGACGGATTATGAGTGGGGTTGGTGAAATGATGTGGGGGGAAGCCGGCGAATTTTGGTAAACAGGCTTTAAAGGGCGCCGGCTATGGTTCGGTGAATATGATCAATTTTTTTATCCAGTTCTGCTCTGCTGCAGTTTGGAATATGCACCGGGGGGTGGATGATAAGATCCACCGTACCCGGCATGAGATCAAGCGTATCAGAGGGGAGAATCTGTTCTGAATTTTTAATGGTTACCGGCAACACAGGCAGCCCTGAATTCATGGCAAAGACAAACGCGCCTTTTTTAAAGGGCAGAAGGCGACCCCTGGATCTTGTCCCTTCGGCGAAAAAAAGTACGCTGGCCTTGTTTGACAACTTCTTTTTTGCCGCTTTTATGGATTCCACGGCAGCCTGGCCATTGGATCTGTTGACATAAATACAGCCAAGAAAATTGCAGGCTGTGCCGAAAATCGGGATCTTTTTAAGCTCCATTTTCATCACCCATTTGATGGTGAGGCCTGTGAACCCGTGTAGCACAGGAATGTCCACCATGCTTTTATGGTTGGCCACCACCACGTAAGCGGATAATGGATCATAATTCTGCCTGCCCTGGATTCTGACCCGTATGGGTGCAATGGCACAGAATATTTTGGCCCAGGCCACTGCCGGCACATCCGCTTTGTCCGGACTGAAAACAGCCCCCACAAAGATGCATGTCAGCCCCATGACCAAGGTGGTTAAAACCATGGCCGGAAATACAATAATCCACTTATAGGGCTGATAAGCTATGTTGAATAAAGCGTTCACTGCTTATCAGATTCAGTGCTATCCTGTTGTTGTTCAATGCCTAAAAGTTTATCCGTGTACGAAACAATATCTTCGGCTTTATAGCTGGTCAGGGTGAAGGCATAGGGTGTATATGAACACGACCCTTCCATATCCTGATCGTCATTTTTGTTGAACAGATTTAAAACAAACGTTTTATCGTTTTCAAGTGAAATTTTGCATGAGGGCTCTATTTCCTTTAACCGGGCAGCTTTGTCATCATCCATAAAGGCCCGGCATTCAAGTTCTGACAAAGACGACAGCAGATCAGATATCGTTTTTTGATCTGCCACAGCTCCCGATTCATTTTTCCAAATGGTTTCTTTGGGGGCCGTCTTTTCTGCGGTTAAATCCTTTTTGTCCTTGTTTTTTTCCTGATCCGGTTTTTCAGGTGCCGGGGCTTTTACCAAGGTGACGGTTTCTCCCTGCTTTTCCAGAGTGATCTTTTTTATGCTGTCCGGGTCAAACCCAAGCACTTTTTTATCCCTTAAATCGTCCGCCGTTTTGTCAAACTGACTTTTGAAATTGCCGTTGGCCTGGTATACGGTCTGGTCCTTGTTATCCAGATAGATAAATGTATGGTTGTGACTGGGCGCTGTTTTACCGATGACAAGGCTGCGTACCACCTCTTTTCCGGCCAGGGCCTTGATCTTTACGGCATGGGTGTCATCCAGTTCATACCTTCGGAGGTCCTTTGCCTCGGATACAAGGGCGGATAGTTTTATCTTCTTTAGCGAGCCAAGTATCAGCTCTATGTCATCAGGGTTTGCCGGAAAGTTTTTATCGGTAACGGTCCAGCCCTTTTCTCCTTTATTAAGGACCACCAGGCGGTCTGCCTTTGAAATTTCCATCCGGTCAATGCGGGCAGTATCCACCTGGGGAATTGTCGGCAGTTCATAATGGACCTGGTCGTCTTTTTTAAGACCGAGATAGGCGCTTAAGCCGATGATCAGGATGATTAAAATAATATATTCTTTTTTCATGATTTTCCCCTAATTCTAAATCAACCAAACATTCGTGTAATCTTTTTCTTTTTCATACGCCTGAAAAACCAGACCCCCAGGCCGAACAGAAAAACCAGGACAGGAAGCCCTATAACATTGAATCCTTTGATGACGCTTTTTGCCAAAGCATTGGTTTCGGAAATGGGGTTCAGGGTCTGTTGCTTGCTTCTTAAAAGTGCTGTGCCGTCATCGCCGTTAAGGTGATCTATGGCATTGAGTATGAAGGTCGCATTGGAGCTGCGGCCCTGTTCGTCCAGCATGTTGTCGTGCAGCATCTGGGCGCATCCGAGTACAAATATTTTTGCAGGTGCTGAGGTCTCAATTACGCGGTTGCCGGCCTTCAGCCCTTGGATGTTTTTG
>DATFIL010000603.1:0-9730 GCA_035270145.1 Desulfobacter sp.
GATCCAGATGGCAAATAGCGCTCTGGCAAATTCCGATCCTTTTATTGTTCCGAGCGGCTCGGCATTAAGCGTCAACTGGGTTCCAAGTCCCGGCAGATAAGTCAACGCATAGCGGTCTTTGGGCTGAACATCTTTGTATAGTCGGTTCAATGACTTGATTTTTGGCAAAAGGCGCTGAAAAGCTTCTTTGCTGACAGACGCCTTAATCTTTTCGGTGGTTGCTTTGGCAAAACCATCTGAAGAGAGCGCTACACGATATTCCAAGACCAGGTGCTTGGATATATCATCCAGCGCATCCCGTCCATCCGTTTTCTCCGGCAGGTACAGTGCGCCGGTATATGCCTCTATTAAAAACATATATCTGAGCAGTGCCGCACCTGATAATTGCAGACGGGTTCCCCGAACTTCAGCCGATTTTTAAAATTCAGTCCCATTTACCATTGTAGCACCGGCATGGCAAGTGCCTGAGACGGAAACACAGATAATTGCAGACAACATGCATATTATTTTTAGTTTCATCATTGGCAAGGTTTAAAATCTGTTGTCAGTCATATAAAATGTACTTCAACGTAATCACCTTTCAATATAATCAAATCCGAATCGTGTCAATTGATCTTTATGTTCTACAATGATATGAGTGAGTTCTATATCGTTTAGCAATTTTGTCAGTCTCGGATGGTTATGATTCTGTATTGGCTGGAAAACAAGATATTAAAAGCAAATATCCGGACAGATAGTTGAAAAGAAGCAGATAAAATGATACACAATAAAATTATGTAAACGATGAGACTCGATCATAAACTTAGCACCCTTCGGGACGGGATATGAGGTGCTGGAGAATGGAAATTCCTATACCATCGAGTTAGAGGATTCCTAAAAGTGAAGGTTATAATCATAAAGGGCGTTCGTCAGACATTGATCTTCTTTTTTTATTCATTTTTATAATTTCTTATGTTTTTATTCATGATTTTATTTTATTGTTAAAGATGAAGTTTATAAGATTTGAATCCATATAATTAAAAAAGAAAATGGGAAAAAATGGCTAATATAAAGAAAAAGTGGGTGGCATTATTCATAATCGGCTTGTTTGCGATACTTGGTATCCTGGTCGCTACTGTTAATTTTATATTCCTAGATTTTTTTGTGGACTTGTGGTGGTTTCAAGCCCAAGGAATGACATCCTATTATCTTCTGAGGATACTCTATCCATACCTGATATTTATATTTTTCACGATCCTGTTTTTTGCAATCTTCTATATCAACTTCAGGGTTGCTTCCCATATAATTGGATTTGAAGATAAACCGGATGGTTACAAAGAAAAAAAATGGCTGAAGCATCTCAATCATGCCTTGCGAAACATGTATCTTCTTCTTTCTTTTGTGATGGCTTTAATAGTTGCCATACCCATTTTCAAAAATTGGGAAAATTCACTGCTGTTTCTCTTCGGAAACAGCAGTGATGTGTTGGATCCTTTGTTCGGCAAGGACATTAGTTTTTACCTTTTTTCTCTTCCGATCTATACTTTGCTCCAAAAAGAATTTCTTATAGTCGTTACACTGATGCTCGCAGGCGTGCTGTTTATTTATTGGTACGAGAAGGCGGCAACCCCCATAAAACACCGTATTAAATCCCATAAAGCACATTGGCACACCAGTATCCTGGTGATATTTATTTTTGCGGTTTTATGCTGGGGATTTATATTGGAGCGGTATGATCTATTGTATGAAACAGTCAATCTTCCTGTTTTCAACGGTCCCGGCTTTGTAGAGATGACTGTTATACTTCCCTTTATATGGGCTACAGTGGTTTCCCTGATGTTAACGGGTATTTTTCTGGTACTCAAAATTAACAGGCGCGTCGGATGGAAAATGCCTATTATCTTTTTTTTAATTTTTATTATTGCATTTCTGGGAAAAGATATTGAAACATTTGGGGATACCGTTAGAAAATACATCGTGATGCCAAACCAAATGGTTCGGGAGCGAGACTACATCAAAGCAAGTATTGATGCTACGCTTGCGGCCTATGGGCTTGACAAAGTGGAAACCAGGGACTTTGAAATAACTTCGGCTGTCTCTTTCGATGCCGATGATCCGGATACCTTGCGTCGGTTGCGTAATGTTCCTGTCTGGGACAGAGAGATTCTTGGTAGTGTATTCGAGGAACTTCAAAGTATACGGACATATTATTCATTTCCAACGATTGATGTTGACCGGTATTGGGTAGATGGTGAATATCGACAGGTCTATCTTGGGGCCAGAGAGATAAATAATTCAAAACTGCCCGAAGTCGCTCAGAACTGGATTAACATGCATCTTCAATATACTCACGGTCAGGGAGTGGCCATGATTCCGGCCGCCAAGGCTGGAGAGGAAGCAATGACGTGGTTTATTAAAGACATCCCCCCTCGATCTCAATTTGGATTATCCAACGATCAAACCGATATTTATTACGGACTTGCGGACAAGCCCTACGCAATCGTTCCAAACAATATCGGGGAAATCGGCTCCTCTACCGGAGAGAGTGAGAAGATAGTCCATTACAATGGAACGGGCGGCATCACGATCAATTCACTTTGGCGCAAATTTTTATTGGCGAACTATTTTAAAGATCGAGATATCTTTTTTACCAACAAAACAAACAATCAAAGTAGAATACTGTTTCGAAGAAATATTATAGAACGAATTCTGCATATTACCCCTTTTCTTAAACTGGACCAGGATCCTTATATCGTTCACACACCCAAGGGCCTTTTCTGGATACAGGACGCTTATACAACAGCATCCAATTACCCGATTGCAGCCCCATACAACGAAGAAGGATCTAACTACATTCGTAATTCGGTAAAAATAGTGGTTGATGCATATAATGGCAACGTCTCATATTATGAAGCCGATCCCAGCGATCCCATCATTAACGCGTACCGTAAAATGTATCCCGGAATGTTCAAGCCAATATCCGAAATACCGGCGTTTTTGAAACAACACATTCGGTATCCGCGTGATATCTTTAGCATTCAAATGTCCATTTATGCGAACTATCACCAAACGAATCCGGAGCGGTTCTTTAGACAGGAGGATAACTGGATGTTTTCCAAGCTTGCTATCGGCAAGGAATTTTTCCCGGCGACCCCTTATTACTTGACGCTAGATTTATTAGAATCTGGAAAAGATGAATTTTTCTTGTTTCTGCCCTTCTCCCCATTTGGCCGGGATAACCTGCGGGCATTAATGTTCGCGGGAAACGATCTTGAAAATTATGGAAAAATCTATGCGTACCGTTTTCCACGTAATCAACAGGTCTATGGGCCGGCACAGGTCCATTCTCTGGTGAATCAGGATGTCGTGATTTCAGAACAGTTTTCACTGTGGGATCAGCGAGGCTCCGAGTTGGTGTTTGGCAAAATGATAATTGAACCGACAGGAGGCGCACCGCTCTACATCCAGCCACTTTATCTCCAAGAGGAAGGACCGTTAAAAATACCACAAATAAAGCGCTTGATCATGTCTTTGGAAGATGCAGTTGTGATGGCACCCAGTCTTGAGGAAGCAGCTATCAAATTAGAACAAGAATTGCGTCGAAAATCCGATCGTCTTGAAAAAAGGCTGCCGGTGTCACCGCCCACCCAAATTCAAGAGATACCGGCAGATGATATAAAAAACAAAGAAGAAGAAACAAAAGAAGAAGAAACAAAAGAATTAAGCAAAGAAAAAAAATGATATTTCAAGAGCTGAGCCAAATATCGCGGTCCTTACAGCCCGCCCAGAAGCTCTGCGCCCTCCCGGGCAAGCCCCCAGGCAAAACAGCACAAAAGAAGGCCCAGTAACCTCATGGTCCAGATATAGGCCCCACCGGTTAAAAAGCTGCGGGTCCGGGCCACAACAAAGGCCAGAAAAAGTTTTGAACCCACAAGCAGCAGGTAGAACCCGGCCACAAACCCAATGGCACCCCCGGGATGAACCTGCCAGGCCTTGGAAACCAAGGGTGTACCAACGGTGATCCAGAACAGGTACGGATGAGGACTTAAAATATTGACCAGCACCCCTTTCATAAGGGATTCAGACGCCCGGCCCGGGGCTTGTGGCATCTGCCCGGTAGTTTGGATGCTTGAAATACCCATTTTTAAAATAAGCCCGGCCCCTGCAAGGGAAATAACCCCGAGTACGGCGTCGGACCCGGACAGATAGGAGACCAGCACAAAGGAGATAATCAACACAGGAATATCCGAGATCAGCGGCGCCATGGCCACACGGATACCGGCACCGATGCCAAGACGAATGGTTTCACTGATGACAAGGGCCAGCAAAGGGCCTGGTGACAAACCGGCGGACAAGCCTAAAACCATTCCCATGAATAAATATTTTCCCATCTGCCGGCCTCATTTATGTTCTCCCCGAAAATTTTAGGCAATTAATGTACCAGCTATATGCCACCTTTTCCACCACAAAGACAGTATGGCCTTGCAATCATCTGCGCTATGGTTTAATTTTTGGCCCATTATTTGGTTTCTATAGAGACTATTATTAGCTGCGCGGCCTGTTGCCGCCTTTTTAAAAACCTGGAACATATTTTTATGAACACCGACCAGCAATTTTTAGCCCTGTCCAAATTTAAACGTGTCGTGGTCAAAGTGGGCTCAGGGGTGCTGACCCGGAAAAACAGCCTCAATATTGACATCATCAACAGCATCGCAAGGCAGATCTGTGTACTCCATGACCGGGGTATGGAAGTGATTCTTGTCTCTTCCGGCGCCATGGCTGCGGGCGTTAAAAAAATCGGTCTGAAAAAAAGGCCGTCTGAAACCCCTAAACGTCAAGCGGTTTCCGCCATTGGTCAGGCGGATCTGATCCGTGAATGGGAAAAGGCCATGGAACACTGCGGCCGGAAAGTGGCCCAGATTCTTCTGACCAGAAGTGACCTGTGTGACCGGGGCCGGTATCTGAATGCCAGAAACACCCTGAACACGCTTCTGGAATGGAAGGTACTGCCCATTATCAATGAAAATGACACCGTGGCGGTGAAATCGCTGCAATTCGGGGACAATGATAACCTGGGCGCCATGATCACCATGTTGTTAGACGCGGACCTGATGATCAATCTTACCGACATCGGCGGTCTGTATAATAAAGATCCCCGGAGACATGATGATGCACAGCTTCTCAAAGAGGTGACAGCCATGGGCAGCGAGATCGAGGCCATGGCCGGAGAGATCGCCGGGCCGTTGGGTACAGGGGGCATGGGCACCAAAATAAGCGCGGCCAAAAAGCTGACGTCGGCAGGCATTCCCATGATCATTGCCTGCGGCCTGGAACAGGATATCCTGGTCAAAATAATGGACGACAACTATACCGGCACCTACTTTGTTCCCAATGAACAAAAAGCCCCATCCAGGAAAAACTGGATTGGCCTGACCCTGCAGGCCAAGGGAAGGATTACCATAGACAGGGGGGCCCAGAAAGCCGTGGTGGAACAGGGAAAAAGCCTTTTACCGTCAGGCATTACCCGGGTGGAAGACTATTTTGAAGTAGGCGATCCCGTGGAATTCATCACAGAGGATAAAGTGGTCCTGGGCATGGGCCTGGTCAATTACAATGCCTCGGATATATTGAAAATAATGGGCTGCAAGACCAGCCAGATCAAGAAACGTTTAGGTTTCAGATCCTATGACGAGGTGATTCACAGGGATAATCTGATGATCACCGCTTACCCGGATGATGCTCGCTCATAATTATTTTCGGGATAAACTTAAAGGAGAACCATTCTATGTCTTTGGAAAATCAGATCATTGAAATTGCCACACAGGCCAGGGCAGCAGCCCGGATTATGGCGGCCCTGCCTGCAGAACAAAAAAACAGAGCGCTTTTTGCCATTGCCCGGCAGTTGGAAAAGGATAAAGACGTCATCCAGGCGGAAAATACAAAAGATGTGGCAGCAGCCCGGGAAAACGGGTTGTCCGATGCCATGATCGACCGGTTGACCATTACGGATAAAGTATTGGACGGGATGGTTGAAGGTCTGGAATATGTGGCAGGACTGGAAGATCCCGTGGGCACCTTATCGGATTCATCCATCCGGCCCAACGGTATTGAAATGGCCAGAATGCGCATTCCGTTAGGAGTTATCGGTATTATCTACGAATCAAGACCCAATGTCACCGTGGATGCCGCAGGCCTGTGTCTGAAGGCCGGTAATGCCGTGATCCTGCGGGGCGGTTCCGAAGCCATTTACTCCAACCAGGCTTTGGCACGGGCCATTGAACAGGGTATTTCCACAGAAGGCCTGCCGGCCGCTGCCGTCCAGGTGATCCCCACGTCGGATCGGGCTGCTGTGGATATCATGCTCAAACAAGAAGAATATATTGACCTGATCATCCCCCGGGGCGGCGAAGGCCTGATCCGCCATGTGGTGGCAGCCTCCAGCATCCCTGTACTCAAACATTACAAAGGGGTGTGCCACGCCTATGTGGATGATCTGGCAGACCTGGACATGGGCGTCAGTATCGTACTCAATGCCAAAGCCCAGCGGCCCGGGGTATGCAATGCCCTGGAAACCCTGCTGGTTCATGAAGGTGTGGCGCAACAATTTCTGCCCATGGCCCACAAGGCACTGGCCGATGCCGGTGTCACCCTTAAGGGGTGCCCGAAAACCTGCGAAATACTGCCTGATACAGCCCCCGCCACCGAAGCGGACTGGCCCATGGAGTACCTGGATCTGACTCTGGCCGTAAAGGTGGTTAAGGACATGGATGATGCCATGGCCCATATCGCGGCCTACGGCTCCAACCACACCGAAGCGATCATTACAACGGACCTGAACCGGTCCCGGCGCTTTATCCGGGAAGTGGACGCCTCCCTTGTCATTGTCAATGCATCCACCCGGTTCAACGACGGGGGCGAGCTGGGTTTGGGCGCTGAGATCGGCATATCCACCTCAAAACTGCATGCTTACGGTCCCATGGGTATAAAAGAGCTGACCACCACTAAATTTGTGGCCTGGGGGAATGGACATATCCGGTCCTGATCAGCACCGCTTCAATGTTGTTAATTTAAGCGTTGATGGCAAAAAACTGGAAACAAAAGGTTGAGTGCCACGTATAAAACTTGAGATCCGGCCAGGATTGTCCGGGCGGATCTTAAGTTTTCCCTGTTCAATGGCATTGCAACCGATTTTAATCTTGTGAGATTCCTTTACTTTCAACTTAAGTCTTGATACCAAATCTCAGATTTTAGGATTGAATTTAAACAATATATTCAAGTATCAACTTGAAGCCCGAAAAAAGCCCGCACTCTAACAAACCCAATTCATAAAAATTGGGGACAGACCACAATAAACAAAGGATTTCATGAGTACTTTTAACACGTTACCATTAACCGAACCAATGATCAAAAATTTGGAGGCCCTTGGATACCGGGAGATGACTCCGGTTCAGGCGGGGAGTTTGCCCCATGTGCTAAAAGGAGAGGATCTGCTGGCCCAGGCCAAGACGGGGAGCGGGAAAACCGCAGCCTATGGCATCGGCTTGCTCCACATTCTGAATGTGAAGCGCTTCAGGGTGCAGGCTCTGGTGATGTGTCCCACCCGCGAGCTGGCAGAGCAGGTGGCCGGTGAGCTGCGGCGCATAGCCCGGTTCAAACACAATATCAAGATTGTTACCATCTGCGGCGGGGTGCCCTTCCTGCCCCAGCAAATCTCCCTGGAGCATCAGGGACATATTGTGGTGGGAACTCCCGGGCGCATTGAACAGCATTTAAAACGCGGAACAATGAACCTCGATCATGTCACCACCCTTGTCCTGGATGAGGCGGACCGAATGCTGGATATTGGCTTTAAAGACAGCATTGAAGTGATCATGGGTTATGTTCCGAAGCATCGCCAGACCCTTCTTTTTTCTGCTACATTTCCAAAACCGATTCTTGAACTGAGCACGCGGTTTCAGAAAAACGCGCACCAGGTGGTGGTGGATGTTGAGCACAGAGAAAACGTTATTCGCCAATATTTTTACGAGTCCGGCTGGGATTGGAAACCCGCTGCTGCGGCTCAGATTTTAGATGCATATAAGCCTGCATCGGCACTGATTTTCTGCAACACCAAACTGCAGTGCAAGTCTCTTTCAAAATTTCTTGCGGCAAAAGGGTTTTCATCTCTGGCGATTCACGGTGACCTTGAGCAGAAGGATCGAACCGAAGTATTGGTGCGCTTTTGCAACGGCAGCACCCCCATTCTGGTGGCCACGGACGTGGCTGCCAGGGGCTTGGATATCTCAGGGCTCAGTGCGGTGATCAACTTTGACCTCCCCTTTGAGCCGGAGGTGTATATCCACCGCATCGGCCGGACAGGCCGGGCCGGGAAAGAAGGGATGGCTTTTTCCCTTATGACGCCCAAAGAGGGCTTCAGGCTGGAAGAGATAAATACCCTGATGGGCACAGCTTTTGAGGTGTCTGATATCGAAACGCTTCAGCCCGAAACCCAGGAGAACGCCAGACCTTCCATGGTGACCTTTTCAATCAACGGCGGGCGAAAGGCCAAGCTTCGGCCTGGAGATATCCTGGGTGCTCTGACCAAAGATGGAGGAATCGACGGAAGCTGCGTGGGCAAGATCAACTGCTTTGAATTTTATTCCTACGTTGCCATTGAGCGCATCATGGCCGATAAAGCCGAAAAAACGCTCTCCAAAAACAAGATCAAGGGGCGGCATTTTATTGTCCACCGACATGAGTAATGGAGATTAACGTTTAAAAAAAAGGAGTTTTTTATGGTTCATCAGCCGGACACCCTGAGAAAAGAGGTCCTTCAAAGTGACTGTTGGGATCTGTCACCCATGTTTCAAACCACCGAGGCGTGGGAAGCGCGTTTCAAGGCACTGGAAAAAAAATTGCCCGCCTATGACGATTTCAAGGGCACCCTTGCCCAGGGGCCGGATCCGCTTTTAGCCTGCATTGAATTCGACCACAGTGTCGAGCGGGAAATGGAATTTCTGTATACATTTGCCCATCTGAAAAACGATGAAGATAAAACCCAGTCGGACAATGAGGGGCTTTTCCAGCGTGCCTCCAATCTTTACACCCGCATCGGGGAGGCCTCAAGCTTTATTTCGCCTGAAATTCAGGCCATTCCCTCTGACCAGCTGACAGCGTATCTCGATAAAGAAGCGTTTAAACCATACCGGTTTTACCTGGAACAAATGATCAGGTACATTCCCCACACCAGGACTGCCGAAATAGAACAGCTGCTGGCAATGGCCGGCGAAAGCCTGGGTGCCCCCCAAAGAATCTTCTCCCAGCTGGACAATGCAGATCTTAATTTTGGTACGGTAAAGAATCCCGCAGGCGATGTGCTTCCTTTGACCCATGGCAATTTTATCACTTTTCTGGGAAATAAAGACAGAAATTTTCGCAAAACGGTCTTTGATCAATATTACCAGACCTACCATGACCACAGACACACCATTGCCGCTACCTTAGCAGCCTCAGTAAAAAAAGACCTGTTCCGGGCAAAGGCAAGGAATTTTGATTCAGCACGAAAAGCGGCCCTGTTTGCGGACAATGTTCCGGCAGATGTTTACGAAAACCTGATCGTCAATGTAAAAAAAGCCTTTTCGCCCCTTTACCAATACCTTGATTTCAGAAAACAGGCCCTGGGTGTTGACGAACTGCACATGTACGACACTTACGTACAGCTTATACCTGATATTGACTTTCACATGGATTATGAACAGGCGGTTGAGACCTG
>DATFIL010000604.1:0-4249 GCA_035270145.1 Desulfobacter sp.
AGTCGTCCCCACATATCCAGAAGCTTGATGAACCGTTGCGATTCACCAGTCTTTTGAGGATCTCAAGTTGGGCCGGGTTGATATCCTGGAATTCATCCACCAGAATATGCGCATAGGCCTGTTGATACCGTTCACGGACCGCCTTCTGACCCATTAACTGATAAGTCTCAACCAAGAGGTCATCAAAGTCGAGTAAGAGTTTCTGGGACTTTTCCTGGTCATAAGTTTCATAGATATCCGCGATCAGCTTCATGGTCGAATCATCCCCATAGAGATTCCGGAATTCGGAAACGGTGATGAGATTATTCTTGGCAAGACTGATCTCTCTGACAAGCAGACCCGTTGGCAGATTCACTTTTTTCTTCTTTTTGATCTGCCGGATGAACCGCAATTGTTCTTTTCCGTGAAGGATTTCAAACCGGCGGTTCTCATCTTTTAATACGCGGAGACAGAAGGCATGGATGGTAAGCAATGCCACTTGACTCGCTTTCTCACCCAATACCGGTTTCAGTTTGGACCGCATGGCATCCGCGGCGTTTCGGGTAAATGTCAGTCCCAGGATATTACTGGGAGAGACACCCTTTTTGACCAGGTTGCCAATACGGCGGGTCATGGTGACGGTCTTTCCGGACCCCGGCACCGCAATAACCGACGCAATGCCGGTTTCAAATTCTGATGCGACTTGTTGCTGTTTATTGAGTTTCATAGCTGTTCTCCATCAACCATTGATCGCAATAGGTTTTATACGCGCAACTGGTGCACATCCAACCCGTGTTGGTTGGAATAAACACTTCATTGGAAATGCCCTTTAACACCAGTTGGATAATGTTGAGCAGCCTTTGCATGTCTTTTTTTGCGCGTACGGTGTAATACTGCTCATACTTAGGGGCTCCTGAATTAAATTAACATCTTGATTTTATTAAATTAGTATGCTATAGTATAAAATAAAAATGCAAGCTTATTCAACCCTACACCGCCAAAACCTTGCACTTTATTACGTGAGCAGCCATGTATAAAAGCGATCAAAAACAGCTGAAGTTTGAGAATTTTTATTTGCCATTCGGCGGCAAGCTCAGGAGCGACAATCGCTGGGTCAAACTTGCCAAGCTTATCCCCTGGGCTGATTTTGAGGAACTCTACGCCAATTCCCTTGCCGGCACCGGCATGGGAGCGCCTGCCAAGTCGGTCCGGGTAGCCTTGGGCGCGCTGATCATTAAAGAGCGCCTGGGCACTGCGGATGAGGAAACGGTGGAGCAGATCCGCGAAAACCCCTATCTCCAGTACTTTCTCGGCTTTGAAGAATACCGGGCAGAAGCCCCCTTTGATCCGTCCATGTTCGTGCACTTCCGTAAGCGATTGGGCAAGAAGGTGCTGGCAGAGATAAATGATGCGATATCCGAGAAAGCAATGGCGGAAAGCAGTGCCAAATCGAAGGGCAAGGGCCCTTCCAATAAGAATGACAACGATGCGGATCCCCCATCCGGGCAGGGTGGAAATAACGGCAAGCTGCTTGTTGACGCTTCTTGCGCCCCGGCTGATATTACCTTCCCCACGGACCTGAAGATCGTTAATGAGGCGCGCGAAAAAAGCGAGGAGATAATCGATACCCTGCATGCCCCAATGAAGGGCAAACAGAAAAAGCCCCGGACCTACCGTAAAAAGGCACGGAGGCAATTTCTTGCGGCAGCCAAGCAGAAACAGCTGTCCCACAGAAAACGCCGGCAAGCCATGCGCCAACAACTTGGATATTTGTCCCGGAATCTCAAAAGCATCGCCTCTCTGAACAATCAGAGATCCCTTTCTCTTTTGAAGCGTCGTCAGTATAAAAACCTGCTGGTCATCGAAGAAGTTCACAGACAGCAGGGCTCGATGTTTGTGAATCAAATTAATCGGATCGATGATCGTATTGTCAGTATCTCCCAACCCCATGTTCGGCCGATCAAGCGGGGCAAGCCCGGCGCCGCCACAGAATTTGGGGCCAAGATATCCGTGAGTTTGGTCAATGGCTTTAGTTTTGTGGATCGGCTCAGCTGGGACAGTTATAACGAAAGCGGTGATTTGAAAGCCCAGATTAAAAAATATCGCGAGCGTTTTGGGTGCTGGCCGGAATCGGTCCATGCCGACAAGATCTACCGAACCCGGGAGAACCGAAAGTTTTGCAAAAAACACGGCATTCGTTTGTCGGGTCCGGCCCTGGGCCGCCCCCCGAAACAAGCAGAAGCCAGCAGAGAAATCCGGAAGCAGATATACCAGGATGAAGTGGCGCGAAACGGCATTGAGGGTAAATTCGGCCAGGGCAAACGGCGCTTTGGATTGGGCCGGGTCATGAGCAAGCTGGCTTCTACCTCGGAAAGCGCTATTCTGGTGACCTTCCTGGTAATGAATCTGGAGAGATGGCTCAAGGCCATTATTTTTTGGCTTTTTTACCATTGGGCTATTTTGGCTGCAAATGCTCTCCATGTTCAGGCTGAGGCCTCAAATTGAAGATTTTTAACTTTTTCAGGAAGTCCTACTTAGCTGTACGTGAAATTCCGAGGGATGCAGCGCAACACAGATATTGGACTTTTTACGAAGCCATCAACTACTTCGCATTTAAAATCACTGATTCAGGTTGTTTATGATATGGGATAGTTGAGCAATTCCCCGGAGTTCTGTATATTTATTTTCATTCTATTTCCTTCCATAGTTTTTAATTCTTTGGCCTTCAGCCGATTTGCATTTATCATTCAAATTTGTTTATTTTTTTATACCATGTCTACATTTGTAGACATAAAACCCGCTATATTTAAACCCGCTGCCCCTTCCCCCTTACCCATAACGTCAATTTGTCTTTAGATATAAAGAAGTTAAAATTTCTTCGCAATTGATAAATTTAGCATGTTTTATGCATATTCTGAAATTAAAGGGATGAAAAATAATCGATACCAGTCCTACATTTAATCATCCTTAGACTAAAAAGGACAAAATATATCTTTGGTAGAAATTTCTGCCGCAAAATAAGAGTAAGCGCTATCATGATAAAAAATCGAAAAAAAAATCAATCAAACCCCGAAAACATTATAGAAAAAATTGGGGAAGGCTATTATGAGATCGATCTTGATGGCCGCCTGACCCTTTATAACTCTTCCCTGCGCAAAATCCTGGGATATACGACCAATGGCACCAAATACAGCGACGATGGATTAAACGGGGTAAACCTTTATAAATTTTCCGATAAAGCCCAAGCAGACAGGATTTATAATATTTATAGGCATGTTTATGAATCCGGACAGCCTGCCAATATCGCCAATTGGAAAATCATTCGCAGGGATGGTAAGAAACTCATTGTTGAAGCCTCTGTTTCATTAATTCAAGATGAAAATAAAAATCCTTTAGGATATCGAGGTCTTATAAGAGATACTACCTTCCGGGTTAAAACCGAAATAGAAAGGGAAAAATTAAAAAATCAACGATTTCAGGCTCAGAAAATGGAGGCCATAGGCACCATTGCCGGTGGCATTGCCCATGACCTCAATAATATTTTATCCGGGATTGTCAGCTATCCTGATCTTCTTTTAATGAAAGTCCCGCCTGCCAGCCCATTAAGAAAAACGATCGAGGCCATAAGAAAATCCGGTGAAAAGGCCTCTTCGTATGTTCAAGACTTACTCACGCTATCCAGAAAAGGCATTTCTAACCAACAAGTCATCAATATAAACCATGTAATAACAGATTTTTTGGATAGTTCGGAACATAAAACCCAACTCGTATATTATCCCCTTGTTGATGTAAAGGCTGCCTTAGACCGAAATCTGCACAGCCTTTCCGGTTCAAAAATACATATAACTAAAATAGTTACGAATTTAATAGCAAATGCGGCCGAATCAATGCCGGATGGCGGGACTGTTTATATCTCAACAAAAAATTGTCCGGCCCAAACCCATGAGGGATCGAATGCGGATGACGAGAAAAACGACTATGTAAAATTGCAAGTTGTTGATGAGGGTATCGGCATTTCTGCAGAAGATAAAGAAAGAATTTTTGAACCCTTTTATACAAAAAATGTCATGGGGCGAAATGGTACAGGGCTTGAAATGGCCGTCGTGTGGGGTGCAGTACAGGATCTTAACGGGGTTATTGATGTAAAAAGTGAACCTGGAAAAGGCACTACGTTCAGTATATTTTTCCCTGCAGTCAAGAACAGTCATAAAAATAAACCCGCTTCATATAAAACCGACCAAGGCAGAGGGGAAAAAATCCTTGTCGTTGA
>DATFIL010000605.1:0-2366 GCA_035270145.1 Desulfobacter sp.
GTGACCAAGGCGGCGGTTAAGACTTTTATTTACAACTACCTATATGATGAAAACACAGGATTGCCCGATCCCTTCTACAGCATTGATGACGTCGAACAAAAAACCGGCGTCGTGTTTGATCACGTTTTTATGCAGTACCAGGATAATGTTCATAGTGTTTATGCGGGGGCCTGACTCCTTAGCCTCTGCCCAAAGTTTTTCCAAGATATTATGGAACCAATGTCATAAAATTAAAAGGCTTTAAGATTAGTGCGCTAATATCTTCGTGAACTTCGTGTTCTTCGTGGTAAAATGCTCAATGCTTAAGTTGACGACACTGTTAAGTTATTTCGGACCCGTTCCTATGCACCGAAAACCATACCGCAATATCCCACAAAATCAGCGTTGGGCGCTAACGGATCGAAACTGGAGGCGTAGTCAAGGCAGACACCCTTGACGGCGCCCATTTTTTTTGCCGCAGCGGCCGCCGCACAGGCTGCCCCGGCACAGCACATGTTATGGCGTGTCAGTCCCTGGTGAATAATCTGCTTTTCATCCATGGCTGTTAATGCGTTAATGGCAGCTGCGTCATTTTCCTTGGCCACCCAATCAAAGGCCGCCTTGCCTGACCCAGCCGGTTCAAATCCGAATCGCGGACCGTAATGGGTCATGTCGGTGGAACCCACCACTGCCAGGGAGCGCTCCAGGCCTTCTGCAGCCCCAACGACCGCCATTCCCAATACCTGCGCCGCATCCGAAGGCGGCACGGCGCACACCACAATCCGGGCTTTGGGGAAAAAATATTTTATAAAAGGATATTGCAGTTCCAGGGTATTTTCTTCGGGGAAGCGGCTGGGCGTCAACGGTTTTATGTCAACACCTGCGCCTGTGCCCTGCTGCACCAGGGCATCGGTAAGTTCCCGGTCAATCTCAATGATCCCCAAAGGGGTCTCTACAGCCGTGCCGTCCAAAACAAAGGCCGGGGAATCGGCATGCATGTGAACCCCGAAAAGAACAATGGTGTCCACAACCCGACGGCCATGGGCCAGTGCGGCAAACACCCGGCCAGCCAGTTTCCCGGAATAGACCCAGCCTGCATGGGGAACAATGCCTGCCACAGGATTATCCGGGATTTTTGTATCCTCTTCTGTCCCCAGGTCATCGTTAAACCGCTCAATAGCAGACCGGCACTGGTCAGCTGATCCCGGATACCAGGATCCGGCAAATGCCATTTTCTTTATACCCATGATTTGTTTCCCCCCTCATTTTAACAGCTTTATTTTACCACGAAGAACGCGAAGCTCACGAAGAGATTAGCGTACTAAACTTCGTGTTCTTCGTGAACTTCGTGGTTTTAATCTGAAACTCGATCATCGAGTGAAACCATCTTAACTTTATGGCATTGCCCCCGCACCGGCACGATTATCCCAGTTTTTCCTCAACCTTAGTGCGCAACCAAAAGAGCCATGGTTCAATGCCTTCCCGGGTCTTAGCGGACAGTTCAAACACCGGCATGCCCGGATGCACCTTGCCCATATTTTCCACCGCCAGGGCCGCATCAACGTCCAGATAGGGCAAAAGATCTATTTTATTTAAAATGGCAGCATCCGCCACCTGAAACATGAGCGGATATTTTAAAGGCTTGTCCTCGCCTTCGGTGACACTTAACACCACGGCCCTTGCATCTTCGCCGATATCAAATTCCGCAGGACAGACCAGGTTGCCGATGTTTTCCACAATGAGCAGGTCAAGGTCATCGCACCCCAGATCCCTGGCCGATGACTCAATGAGATGGGCTGCCAGATGACAGTCTCCGCCGAACTGATCCGTATTGATCTGGGTCACCTTGGCCCCTGTTACGGAAAGCCGGTCCGCATCATTGGTGGTGCAGATATCGCCGACAATCACCCCCACCCGGATATCGGGCATCAGCTTTTCCAGGGTCCGGCACAGGACCTCGGTCTTGCCGGATCCCGGCGATGACATCATGTTCAGGACAAACACCTGCTTTTCTTTGAAAAAGGCCCTGTTTCGATCCGCATCGGATTCGTTTTTTGCCAATACCCGTTTTTGTATATTTATTTCCATAGTCCTCTTTTATTATGAACAAGTTTAACCACGGAAATCACAGAAGACACTGAAGATAAAATTCTGTGATTTCTGTGTGTTCTGTGGTTAAAATGTTTTTCAGTTGTCTGCCAATTCGATGGATGTAATCTCAATCTCCCGTCCCGAAATCATGGTCACCTGCCCGTCTTTACATGCAGGGCACCCAAAGGCAGGGATCTCGGTCTGCCATTCATGGTTACAACTTTCGCAGCGCAGGCACACCGGCACCTCGTCGATGAACAGTTCAGCGCCTTCAAGGGGTGTGTCCCTGGTGATCA
>DATFIL010000606.1:0-10158 GCA_035270145.1 Desulfobacter sp.
GAGGACTGGGCGGAGACGGCGGCACATCTTTTACATCTGACGGATATTGCTGACAGTTTTGTGGCATCGGGTCTCGTGTCGCCCGAAATGCCCGGACACAATTGGGAACCCTATGCCGAGCCTGATACAGGTTTACTGATAGACGTGGCTGTGGCTATAGTAATGCGAATTAATCATATCAATCGATCTATGGGGATATCGGATGTTTATCCGTTTGTGCTGTCTGAGACTGCGCGCCGAAAACTGGCGTTTGTGCACGATTGGTTGCGCCGCGGAGCCCAGGGGCGTTGATCTCAGGACGTTTGTAAGGCTTTAGTAAATTCACCTTAAAATGTGTTTTATTAAGGCAATAGTAATGATAGAATCCACACTAAGCTTTGGGGGGTGTATGATATATAGACGTGTTATCCAATTCCTGATGACTTATTGTAAATAAAAAGGAGTAAAAAAAATGGTGATTACACCTGAGTCAAAATTGTCCCAAGAAGTCTTGTCTTGGCGGGATACTTCGATGGATTCTGTTCAAGGAACCGAAACACCCAAAGATCCAGCCAAGGGATATATTGCTCTGCTGGGCTGGAGCATTAACGCTATCAAAGCGGCACAGAAATTTGACCGCCGATATATCGTAGTCGCACCTGACTGGGCAGCGGATTTTTGTGCCGCTAATAACATTCCCTTCATGGCATGGGACTTTGAACGTTTGAATGACCGCTCACTTGAAATTGCTGAAAAACTGAAAGCAGAAGGCGTCGATGTCGCTGTTCCTTTGTACGAAGAGACTGTCGAATGGTCAGGGGCAATCAACTCTGTTCTGCTCAACAATCCTCGCATGTTTGGACAATCCATACTGTTCCGGGATAAGGCGCTGATGAAGCGTCGGGCACAGCTTGGTGGTATTCGTGTCGGCATCTTCGAAGAGGCCTACGAAAAAGAAGACGTGATTCGCTTTATGAAACGCGTAAACCAGACCCTGGTCAAGCTCGACGGTGACCCGGACGATCCGATTCACGTCAAAGCCTTCGACAAAGCCGGTTGCCTGGGGCATCGCATGGTCCGTAAGCTCGAAGACATCGACAGTATTCCCGATGATGAATACCCGTTGTTGATGGAGAGCCATCTGGATGGATGGGAATTTGCGGTTGAAGCCTGGGTTTACGATGGAAAGATCAAATTCCTGAACATCTCAGAGTACGTCACACTGGGATATTCGGTCTTTGTGCCTGCTACGAAAGAACTGGAAAGCTGGCGAGACGCGATCACCAAACAGGTTGAGTTGCTGATCAAAACATTTGATATCCAGTTTGGTCAGATTCATCCCGAGTATTTCGTGACCAGTGACGGCACCATGTACTTTGGCGAGGTAGCATACCGCCCACCGGGGTTCAAGGCTTTCGAATTGATTGAGCGGGCTTATGGATTCAGTGCCTACCAGGCTTCGATGCTGGTATTTGACCCCAAGAGCACCAAAGAAGAGGTTGATGCCTTCTTCCCTCGTGAAGTGGTCGATGCGAAGGGCTATGCCGGCTGCTTTGGTGTATATCCAAGACGGCGTGTGGTCAGCAAGCTGGAAATGCCGAAAGCGTGTATTGAGCATCCTTACTTTGAGTCGCACGAGCTGGCGCCACCTGCGGAGGAGACGGTTCCGGACCGATATGCTTTCGGCACTCACTGGGGCCTCGTTTTCTTCTTCGGGGATGACCCGATCAAGATGCGGGATTTGCTGAAATCCATGGAAGAGCTGGACTTCTACGTTTAGCGATTCGTCGGCTAATCGCCGCGTGTGAGAGATCTGGGTGGCCGGGTGAAAACCCGGCCGCCTGATTTGTTTATAGTCGATTACAATCAAGTCTGTTTTTTTGAAAATAGGAGTAAATGAATGAAAATAGTGCGAGTTCAGGACATTATTGGTACAGAGCGTGAGGTACAGGGACCGGGTTGGACCAGTCGTCGGATGCTGTTGAAAAAAGACGGCATGGGCTTCTCCTTCCATGAAACCATTATTCCGGCCGGGGCCGAGCTGAACCTTTGGTACAAACATCATCTCGAGGCGGTTTACTGCGTGGGCGGCAACGGTAAGATTCTGGATAAAGCGACCGGTAAAACTCACGAGATCACCGATGGCACCCTTTACGCACTTGACAAGCATGACCAGCACACCCTGTACGGTGGCACAGAAGAGATGCGCCTGATCTGTGCCTTTAACCCGCCGGTCACAGGACGTGAGGTTCACGACGAAGACGGGGCTTATCTGCCGGACACGGGCGAGGACTGATTCCCGCCCGGCTTAACAGCTAATAGTCGCAGCCCCGCTATAAAAGGCGGGGCTAACAGTAGATCTACTCTACCCGGATTTCAGCTGTCAGAAAAAGCGGATCGTTTAACATTAAAACAGTGGACAAAACAGTACAGGGCATTAGCTGGAAATACTGCAGGCTGCTTCACGCATCTGACGGCTATTCCTACAATACGACATGCTAAGGTCTGGTACCTGGACTACTAAATTATTATAAGGAGGACGGCAAGGAAACCCCTGAGCTAAAGACTCAGGGGTTTCCTTGCCGGATTTTATGAATAAAAATGATATTTTGCGCAGGATTCGGTATCTCTTTGATTTCAGTGACGCGGACATGATCTCTATCTTTGGACAGGCCGGACATCAGGTGTTACGGGCACAGGTCAGTGATTGGCTGAAAAAGGAGGAGGACCCTGCCCGTAACAAATGCACGGATAAAGATCTGGCGATCTTTTTGAATGGATTGATCAATCATAAAAGGGGAAAAAGGGAAGGATCTCAGTCTGAACCGGAACAGACCTTAAGCAATAACGCTATTTTAACAAAACTAAAAATTGCCATGGACTTCAAGGCCGAAGATATGGTCAGGGTTTTATCCCTGGGTGGTTTGCAAATCAGCAAGCATGAGTTAAGCGCCTTTTTTCGCAAGCCCGGGCATAAGCATTACAGGGAATGCAAAAACCAAATCTTGCGTAATTTTTTAAACGGGCTTCAGCTTGAATTAAGGCCTGGAGACGGCAATGGGTCTGCAGACCCTTGAGGCAGGCTGCGATTGGCATAAGCGTCTCCTCACCCCTACAGGGCATCCGTGATTTCTTTTATTCGAAGTGATATATCCCTGACATTGGTTGTTCTGATGTCTATCCACCATTTGGCGTCTGTTTCTTTTTGCCATTCCTGGAAAAAGACCAGAAACGCTTTGTCTGATAATCGTTTTGCCTCTTCATCTTCATGGGTAAGGCTTGAATTCAGATAATCGGCTTTGTTTATCAATTCCGTCCTTATTTTTTCAGCCCAGGCAATCCGTTTCGGCGTGCCGGTAAGCTGCGGAAACCCTAAGCTTGCATTGATTTTTGAAAGTATTGCAGTCTGTTTATCCAGATACGCTTTTTTACATGAATCGCAATACCAGTCTTTATTATCCACAAGCCAGAGGCATTTCTCGTGGCGGTCAAATATCTGGACAATAAACGTTTTAAAACAGGATTTGCACCTGACCTTGTAATCATAATTTTGTTCTGACATTATTTTTTTATACCTCATATATTAGGATAGTTATAGACCGACTCCAGGCCATTTTTTTTAGCGTTTCATTGAAAAGAGTTCCGGCACAATAGCGGATTTTAAATTAAATCTCAATTCTTTAGGCGAACCGATTCCATGTTTCACCTTGATGCTGCCGGCTCGTGTTCTGGAATGCTGCCTGATACGCTTGCACCACGGATGAAGCAAAAAGGCTTTATTTTAAGAGGGTTAACTTTATGGATAAAGGGGGAATACATGAAGATATGGGTGGATGCAGATGCATGCCCGGCAGTGGTTAAAAATATTTTGTTCAAGGCAGCTGATCGAACCCGTGTGGAACAGACCATGGTTGCTAATCATCCCATGAAAATTCCCCAGCGGAACTATATCACCTTTCTCCAAGTCGCCTCCGGGTTTGATGAGGCGGACAACAGGATTCTTGAGCAGCTTGGTAAAGGTGATCTGGTGATTACGGCTGATATCCTTCTGGCCGTTCAGGTTTTGGAAAAAGAGGGGGGTTGCCCTTAATCCCCGGGAAGGTGCTACTTTTCGTATGCCGAAGGTTGCCTGACATCAAGAATGGTAACATCTTCCCTTCCATGGCCTTAAGTTTTAAGTTTGGGCATTGGCGGTATTTAGTTATTTTACCGGGGTAAAAAACTGCATCCATTTAATATTGGGCCTACTTATCGTTCTAAGCTTTTACCCTAAAGGTTTGAACATCTTTTTACCTGCCCCGCATATTGGGCATTTCCAATCATCGGGCAGGTCTTCAAATTTGGTTCCTTTCGCAATTTTCCCTTTTCTGTCCCCTTTGTCCGGGTTGTAGATATATCCACAGTTAACCGTTTGACATTGATACATATCCTTGGGTTCAGCCATAGTGAGTTCCTTTCTTAAGTTTTGATTTAACGGGATTTGGACTAGTTCTGTTAATGAGAACCGTTCACACTTAACTTTAATAATCGCTTAGTAGGATGTCAATATTCATGACCGGGGGGTTCTGTCAAGTGTTTTTACATGCCCGACCGAGACCCAAATGATTTGATCGTATTGTTTTCGGGTCAACAGTGATCCCTCCTGAAAAATCTAAGATAATCTAAATTATCTGTCCTTTTCTTCCTGTTTCATAAAGGTCGTTTCACTGGAAGAACTCTTCCTGCCAGAGCTACGTTCTCCACAGGCTTAAAATTCCGTTGGACTCACGGTACATATCGTTTATACTGCTACTGCATGATCAACGAAAAAGAGCCATATTGATTTCTCTGCAGAATATGATAACGTATAATTATTAGATATTGTAAAGCGCCAACTTCCTCTAACGGCAGTATATTTCACAAAGGGGATCTTTTGTGGCAAACGACGATCTTTCCGTTCTCAAAATCGATAAATCACGCATTTCTCGTCGGGGAAAGAAAAAACATTTTGTTTACTTACTCTTGCTGCCGGCGCTCCTCATAATTATGGGTGTGTTGTATTACCAGGGCGTTTTAACATTGGCAGTGAAAGTGGATGTTGCCCGGGTTGTCAGGCTTTATCCTTCTGAGGCTTATACCCTGCTCAATGCCAGCGGTTATGTGGTGGCCCAGCGTAAAGCGGCGGTGGCGTCCAAAATAACCGCCCGCCTGGTTTCGCTATCTGTTGAAGAGGGAAGTCCCGTCAAAGCCGGTCAGGAGATTGCCCGACTCGAAAGTGATGATCTCGAGGCTGCTCGGAACCGGGCTTTGGCTGATCTTGAGTTTGTGCGCTTTAAAATCGAACAGGCCAAAGCCGAGCTGACCGATGCGACCCGCTCTCATCAACGCAATAAGCAGCTGCTGCCGAAAAAATATATTTCCAGGGCGGAATACGATGTCGGCCAGGCACGCTACCTCACGGCCCGCGCAGCCCTTTCGGCGGAGCAGGCGGCCCTTAAAGCAAGCCGTGCCGCACTTCGGGTGGCGGCCGTGAATCTGGAATATGCCATCATTCGAGCGCCTTTTGACGCCCTTGTATTGACCAAGAATGCCGACATCGGTGATATTGTAACACCGGTGGGCGCTGCTGCCGATTCCAAATCTGCGGTTGTGAATATTGCGGACATGGATTCGCTGATGGTCGAGGTGGATGTGTCGGAATCCAATATCCGTCAGGTTTATGTTAAACAACCCTGTGAAATGCGTTTGGATGCACTGCCCGAGGCACGGTTTGCCGGCAGGGTCCATATGATTGTGCCGACGGCTGATCGGAGCAAAGCGTCTGTGATGGTCAAGATCGCGTTTCTGGAAAAGGACCGGCAGATGTTGCCGGAAATGAGCGCCAAAGCGGCCTTCTTGTCGCAGCCCCTGACTGTTTCCGAAAAAGCGCCGGTCATGGTGGTTCCAACGGCGGCTTTGAGAAAAGCAAAAGGGGAAAACATTGTTTTTCAGGTGCAGGACGGTAAAATTATGGAAAAAACCGTCCATTTGGGTCGACAATTGGGTGATATGACCGAAGTCAAGTCCGGTCTGGCGTTAGATGATGTTATTGCCTTAAAACCCCTCCACCGCCTTAAGCAAGGCATGAAGGTCGTGATCAGTGACTGATTTGGTTGATTTAGTTGAAATCATTGAGGTGTACAAGTCTTACCGACGCGGCAGCCAGGTGTTACCGGTGTTGGAAAACATCAACCTGACCATCGGGGTTGGGGAGTTTTTGGCATTGATGGGGCCGTCGGGTTCGGGAAAAAGTACCCTCCTTAATCTCATTGCAGGGCTGGATAAGGCCGATAGCGGTATTATCCGGGTCGCCGGTGTGGATATTTCAACGCTTTCGGAACGTGAACTGGCTGACTGGCGGGCGCTTAATGTGGGATTCGTTTTTCAATTCTACAATCTTATTCCGGTGCTGACCGCCTTTGAAAATGTTGAACTGCCTTTGCTTTTGACCAACCTTTCCAAGAAGGAACGTCACCGGCATGTGCAGGCTGCCATAAATCTGGTTAATTTATCCGATCGCAGGGATCACTATCCCGGTCAGCTCTCTGGCGGTCAGCAGCAGCGGGTGGCTATCGCTCGTGCCATTGTGACCGATCCGACCCTGGTGGTGGCTGATGAACCGACCGGTGACCTGGATCGCAAATCAGCCGACGATGTGCTGCGCCTCCTGGATCGTCTTCGTTCCGACCTGGACAAGACCATTATTATGGTAACCCATGACCCGCGCGCTGCCAAACGGGCACACGGTGTGCAATATCTCGATAAAGGTGTTCTGGCACATGAATATACTGAAGATTTTGGTCCGGAATGCCTTTAGGCACAAGCTGAGAACCATCCTGACAATCATTGCCATGTGTATCGCTATTCTCGCCTTTGGATTGCTGCGCACCGTCATCAGTGCCTGGTACGCCGGTGTGGCGGCATCCTCCGCAGACCGCCTGGTGACCCGGAACGCCATTTCACTAATATTTCCATTGCCCCTGGCCTATCATGATAAAATCCGTTTAACCGATGGGGTTAAAGGGGTGTCTTACGGCAATTGGTTTGGGGGTATTTACATCGAGGAAAAAAATTTTTTTGCCAACTTTGCCGTGGAACCCCGAACCTATCTGGCCCTCTACCCTGAATTCATCTTGCCGTCCGATCAGCACCGCGCGTTTTTAACCAACCGCAAAGCCTGTATCGCCGGGGTCAAACTGGCTGAACGCTTTGGCTGGAAAATCGGCGATACCATCACCCTCAAAGGAACGATCTTTCCCGGTAACTGGGAACTGTTATTGCAGGGAATCTACCGGGGGCGGGACCAGACGATTGATCAATCGATGTTTTTCTTTCATTGGGATTATCTTAATGAATCCCTTAAAAAAACGTCTCCGGGACATGCCAATCAGGTCGGATTTTACATCATCCAATTGACCGATCCTGACCAGGCGGCAGACGTCTCCACCGCTATTGATAAAAAATTTAAAAATTCTCTGGCCGAAACCCTGACTGAAACGGAAAAAGCGTTTCAGATGAGTTTTGTGGCCATGAGTGATGCGCTGATCTGGGTAATTCAGATCGTCTCCGGGGTGATCATCGTAATTATTTTAGCTGTTGTGGCCAATACCATGGCTATGACCACGCGTGAACGGCTTGGTGAATATGCCATCTACAAAACGTTGGGGTTTGGTGCGTTCTATATTTGGGGTTTGATCTGGGGAGAGGCCCTTGTCATTACCTTGAGTGGCGGCCTGTTGGGAATGGCTTTAACCTATCCTGTCGCCAGGGTTTTCAGCAATGCCGTGGGGTCGGTTTTTCCCGTCTTCAACGTCGATATCACTACGATTTATATGGATCTTGGGGTGGCTTTGACGGTAGCTACCCTGACAACGATTTTACCGGCCCGGCATGCCTGTAAAATCAGTATTGTCGATGGATTGAGACGGGTGGATTAAAGAGTGAACAGAGGGTGTATTTTTGAAAATTCCTTTTTTATATAGTGTAAGAAACCTTCTGACGCGGCGTTTGACCACGGTGTTTACCGCAGGGGGCATGGCATTGGTGGTCTTTGTTTTTGCGTCCTTGCTGATGTTGTCCGAAGGCTTGAAGAAAACCCTGGTGGACACTGGATCGGAAGATAACGTTATCGTCATTAGAAAGTCCTCCACCTCCGAGGTGCAGAGCTCCATCGACCGCCTCCAGGCCTCCATTGTGGAAACCCAGCCGGAAATCGCATTCGGAACCGACGGTCAACGGTTATCCGCCAGGGAATTGGTCGTGCTCATCAGTCTGTCCAAGCGGGGCAGCAACAGACCGTCAAACGTTGTCATTCGGGGCATCGACAAAAATTCACTCAAGCTTCGGCCCCAGATTAAATTGATTGCAGGACGGTTGCCCCGGCCCGGTTCCCTTGAAATTATCGGTGGTGAAAGTATTGTCAAACGGTTTCAAGGCGCGGGGATGGGTGAAACCCTCTCCTTTGGCATGCGAACCTGGACGGTTGTCGGTGTTTTTGATGCCGGAAAGACCGGATTCAGTTCCGAGATCTGGGGAGATGTGGATCAGTTCATGCAGGCTTTCCGAAGGACCGTCTATTCCAGTGTCCTTTTTAAACTACGAGACCCTCAACAATTTTTAGAAGTCAGAACGCGTCTGGAAAAAGATCCCCGGCTGACCGTGGAATGCAAACGTGAAACCACCTATTACCGGGACCAATCCCAGGCACTGGCCACGTTTCTTCGAATCCTGGGGCTGGCACTGACCCTTATTTTTTCCATTGGGGCGGTGATCGGTGCCATGATCACCATGTATACGGCTGTCGCCAATCGGGTCGGGGAAATCGGCACGCTGCGCGCCCTGGGATTTCAGAAAACGAGCATTCTTGTCGCCTTTTTGGCGGAATCGCTTTTTCTGGGTTTGATCGGTGGTATTACAGGGTTACTTATGGCTTCTCTGCTGCAACTTGCGAGCATTTCCACAACCAATTTTCAAACCTTTTCCGAACTGGCTTTTTCCTTTCATCTGACCTTTGAAATCGTTTACAAATCCATTGCCTTTTCACTGATCATGGGGTTTGCGGGCGGCCTGTTACCGGCACTGAGGGCGTCGCGCATGAATATCATTGAGGCATTACGGGCAAGTTAGGAAGACAGTTTCGTCTGTCTTCTATTTTACGTGTATACTGCAGGCAACAGTAGCAAATATGCCCATCAGGAGAAAACAGTTAGTATATCCTTAAAAAAAGGAGGACTGGAATGGACTGGCTGATTGAAAATAAACCCTGGGAGTGGATTTTTTCAGGCATCGGTGTGGTTGCGGTATGTTGGGTGGTGAGAAAAATATTTAAAAAAAGGAAAGAAAAGGATGATCAAGGGCACACAGGCCGTGACGTGAATGTCGTCAATAAAGGCGATGATATCCGCATTAGCGGCAAAAATGTCTCATTTGCCAAAGATCATGGTCAATCGACTCAAATCATAAATGCCAAAGTTGGTGTGGTAGGGGATCACGCTGAAATCAAAGGGGATGTGAACGTGAAATAACCAAAAAAAGGTTACTGGAATGTTATGATGGATAAACGCTTAAATCAATATGTGCGTGCCATTGTTTCGGCGGTTTCAAAACTGTCGAAAAATGAGGCTCCCCAAGCGGTAAAAAACGCTTATCAAACACTCAAAGATACCATAAAGGATGGGTTCGGTATTGAAAGCGACTTTTGTGATGCTGTGGGTCGATTGGAGAAAAAACCAGCATCCGGTGCTCGGCAGCTTGAGCTTGAAGAGGTGATGTCCGACATCAATCTTGAAGAATACCCCCAGGTATCCGTTGCGTTGGAAAAGCTCATTAAAGCCGGCGATCACATTGACATCCAAACCAGGGGCGATGTAGCCTTTGCCAAGGACCAGGCAGTGGCGGTGATCATCAAAAATGTAACGGTTCAGCACGGCAAGGATGATCCTGAAGCGCTGTTGGGTCAATACCTTAAACTACTGTCCATTAAAACCAATCATCTGCCATGGGCCGCCATGAACGAAGATTATGCAGACCCGCGGCGGGGTGAGAATCTGTCATTGGCCCAAGTTTATACGGCCCTGGATACAACCACCATGGAACGGCCGGAATCGGAAGATGAGGTGCGAATACATCTCCGGGGGCAAAAAGAAGCGCGGCGGATTTCGG
>DATFIL010000607.1:0-6370 GCA_035270145.1 Desulfobacter sp.
AAATACCATGCTGACCCGGATTCATTCTCTGTTTTCCAGGATGTTCAAAGAAGTGATTCTGGTCGTTAATGAACCGGCACTTTTTTTAGATATCGACGCTTTGGTTGTAACGGATATTGATCCGTCCCAATGTGCTCTGGCCGGACTGCATGCAGGCCTGTTTCATGCCGGCTTTGACTGGAGCTATGTAACGGCCTGTGACGTTCCTTTTGTCAGTGAGAAGGTCATCCGGCACCTTTTTGAGCAACGGTGTCCCGGCAAGCAGATTATCATACCCAGAAGCTGGGAGGGGCTTGAACCGTTGTCGGCCCTGTATCATAAATCCTGTTTGCCAAGGATTGAAACCAATCTTGAAAAAAAGGTATTTATGATTAAAAAATTTTATAAGCCCGAAAGGGTCAAACAGATTTCGCCCCAAACGCTTGAATCCCTGGACCCGGAGTTGCGTTTTAAATTTAATGTGAACACCCCCGCCGACCTTGAAACAGCCAGGGGTATGGCCCACGTTCCAGACCCGGGGTCTGGACGGGGGTAAAGAGAAAAGATATAACTCGATCATCGAGTATCACATAAGGAGGACCTATGGATTTACCTGCAATGATAAACCAGATGAAAAATCATCCGGATTTTTCCAAAGCCGGAATGGTGCTTTACCATAACGGGGTGGTCCGGGACAGTTCCCGGGACGGATGGCCGGTCTCGGGCCTGACTTTAACTGTAGATCAGGAAAAACTGGATCAGATTATAGACCAGACCCGGGCCATGCCCGGAATTGTGGAAGTGCTGGTGCATATCAATTCCGATATGCCGCTGATGGTGGGCGATGATGTGATGTTTCTGGCCGTGGCAGGCGATATCCGGGAGCATGTGATTGATGCCTTAACCCTGGCCTTGAACCGGATAAAAACTGAAGCCACAGCCAAAACCCAGGTGTTTGTCTGATTGGGCCGGGCTTTAAAATTGGACGATCGAGTTAGAGGAGTTGATGTGAACGAGTTCACCCATGTTGACGGCCAGGGCCGTGTGAGAATGGTGGATGTGGGGCAAAAGTCCCCCACAAAACGGGTTGCCGTGGCAAAGGGGACGGTTTTCATGTCCACGGACACCCTGGCAGCCATTGTCGATGAAAAGGTCAAAAAGGGAAATGTGCTGGAAACAGCACGCATTGCAGGGATCATGGCGGCCAAGCAGACCTGGTCCCTGATTCCCATGTGCCATCCGCTGAACATCACCCATGCCCGGGTGGATTTTTTTGACGATACGGAAAACAGCTGTATTCATATTGAGGCACAAGTGTCGCTGACCGAAAAAACAGGGGTGGAGATGGAAGCCATGACAGCGGTCAGTGTTGCCGCCCTGACCATTTATGATATGTGCAAGGCCTATGACAAAAGCATGGAAATTTCCAATATTCATCTGGCCTTTAAATCCGGTGGAAAAAGCGGCACGTACACAGCCCCTGAAACGTCCTTATGATTGATTTTGCTGGTATGACCATGAGTACGGATAATCTGGTCTGTTTAGGGGCAGGGTTTGTGCTCGGCCTGTTAACGGCCCTGGTCCTTTTTAAACTGGGCATGCATTTTTTTTCAGACCGGTTCAAGGCGTTGTCCGACAAGGCGCTTTATGAAAATTCCCAGCGGTTTATGGATATGGCCCAGTCCCATTTCAGTGGTTATGTCCGGGAAGCCCATCAGGATTTCAAAGTTAAAGAAGAGGCCTTTGCCCGGGCCGTTGACCCGGTACACCGCATGCTGGACCGGTATGAACAGCGGCTTGGGTCCATGGAAAAGGACAGAAGTCAGGCCTTTGGCGCTATCAGCCAGTATTTGTCGGATATGGCAAAAACCCAGCACCAGCTTGCCAAAGAAACGGATAACCTGGTCAAAGCGCTGCGGGTGCCACATGTCCGGGGCAGATGGGGGGAAGTGACCCTGAAGCGGGCCGTGGAATTGGCTGGTATGGTGGATCATTGCGACTTTATTGAGCAGGGCGTGCACGGGACCGGCAAAGGGGCACTGCGCCCGGACATGGTGGTGAAACTGCCCGGCAACCGTCAGGTGGTGGTGGATGCCAAGGTGCCGCTTATGGCGTATCTGGACGCCCTGGAAACGACAGATGAGCGGGCGCAGAAAGAAAAACTTGATGGCCATGCCCGCCAAGTCATGGGCCATATTGTTCAGCTGGGATCAAAAAATTATGCGGCCGCCTTTAGCCCCAGCCCTGAGTTTGTGGTCTTGTTCATCCCAGGAGAAAATTTTTTTTCGGCCGCCCTTGCCGCCCGGCCCGATCTTATTGAAAAGGGTGTGGCCCACGGTGTGATTCTGGCCACACCCACCACGCTGATTGCCCTGCTTAAAACCGTGTCCTATGTGTGGCTGCAGCAGGCAGGCTATGAAAATGTCCGGGCCATCCGGGAACTTGGTCTGGAACTTTTTGAGCGGCTGTCCACCATGGCCGGACACATGAACCGCCTGGGAAAGGATATTGAGCGCACCGCCGCCACCTTTAACCGCACCCTGGGTGCCATGGAAAAAAGGGTGCTGGTCTCGGCCCGGAAATTTGAAAATTTAGGCGTCTCCAGCGCCGACCTGCCGGATTGTGAACCTGTGCCTGAAACAGCTCTGACCCTTAAGCGGATGAAGGAAAGGCGTTCGGAAAGTGAGACTGATGAATCGACTTAAACAAAGACCTGTCCGGTTGCGTATGCATCGGGAAAATAAACATATTTATAAGAAACGTAAGGCATTGTATCATGTCTTACTTTATCTGTTGCTGATATTAATCCTTGCCGGGACCTTGGGGTGCGGGGATCGCAAAAAAGTGAAACATCCCCCGGAAAATCCGTTGGTGAAGGTGGCTGGGTCAGATCTGCCCGAATTTAAGGATACGTTGTTCCTGCAGGACCTTGGGACCGCCATTGACCAGAGCCTTGTCTATTTTAAACGGGTGCCGGCAACCCGGACCTATGAGTACGGCGATGACGTGTACAATGCCTCCCATATGATCTCTTCCCTTGAAACCTTTAAAGCATTTCTTGCAACCAAGCCGTCGGCCAAAGACTTGAATCGGTTTATCCGGGAAACGTATACGGTGTATAAAAGTATAGGCGGTTCCAATAAAGATGTTCTTTTTACCGGCTATTTTGAACCTACTTATCCGGGCAGCCGTACCCCGGGTCCGGAATTTCCCTGGCCCGTCTACTCTATTCCCGATGATCTGTTCCAGATTGATCTGTCGGCGTTTTCCGATGCATATAAAGGGCATAAACGGCTCATGGCGCGTATTGATTCAAAGTCCCGCAGGGTTAGACCTTACTACACCCGGGAGCAGATCAACAATCAGTTGGATTTTGCACAAAAAGCCCGGCCCGTGGTCTGGCTGGCCAACCGTATTGACCGGTTTTTTCTGGAAATTCAGGGATCGGGGAGGGTGTCGTTTGCCGATGGGGAAATTGCGCGCCTGCACTATGCCGGGGTTAATGGCCGTAAATACAGTGCGGTGGGCAAATATCTCATTGATAAAAACGAAGTGCCAAAGGAGAAGATGTCCATGCAGGCCATACGCGAATGGCTCTCCACCCACCCGGACCGCATGGACGAGGTGCTTTTTACCAATGACAGCTTTGTGTTTTTCAAGGAAGGCAAGGGTGGCCCCTTTGGTTGCATCAATGTCGCCGTAACGCCTGTGCGCTCCATTGCCACGGACAGCAAACTTTTTCCCAAAGGCGGACTGGCCTTTATCCAGACGGCGCTGCCTGCTAACATGGGCCAACCAAAAGAGGCATGGCCCAGGGCGTCTTTGTTTGTGCTTAACCAGGATACCGGTGGTGCCATCAAGGGGCCGGGCCGGGTGGATCTGTTCTGCGGTGCCGGTGACTGGGCGGATTACACTGCCGGTCACATGGTGGCCAGGGGACAGCTTTATTTTTTGGTGCTTACATCGAAGAACTAGTTTATAGTTTCATTACAGGTAATTTCATGGATTTTCGCAATATTAAGTCGTTTTTAGGCGTTGATACAAATGAAGCCGAAGAACTGGGTCGCCTTCTGGCCGATACCCTGGCATCTGATCTGGAAAAGATCCGCCGGGGTCTCCGGGATAATGATGTGGAATCCATTCGTTTTGTGGCACATTTAATTAAGGGATCATCCGGGAATTTGGGATTTGCAAGATTTTCGCACCTGGCTGCGGTTGTGGAGACCCGTTCCCGGGCCGGCCGGTTTGACGATTTGGGAGATCTGCTTTTGGAAATGCAGCGCCTTTTAGAAAAACTTGAAGATAGTCTGTCCGGCAGGTGATATGGCTGACGCATATGCATATTCCATACTTGTGGTTGACGACAACCTGTTGAATCTCAAGCTCATTGAAAAAGTGCTGACCAAGGAGGGCTATATTGCCCTTTTAGCGGACAATGGACCTGATGCCAGGCGTATAGCCGCCCAAGAACATCCGGACCTTATCCTGCTCGACATTGAAATGCCCGATGAAGACGGGTTTGAAGTTATTAAGAAACTTAAAAATGATGCGGCTACCGTTACCATCCCCGTGATTTTTTTAACGGGTGTGTCCGAGGTGGATGTCAAGCTGAAGGGGTTTGAGCTCGGGGCCGTGGACTATATCGTCAAGCCCTTTCATCCCCAGGAGGTCCTGGCCCGGGTACGTATTCATCTCAAACTTTCCATTGGCACCAATTCCCTGGTGCAGAACCAGGCCAGAAAGCTGCGCCAGGTAACCCAGGCCCAGAACGCCATGCTGCCCAGGCCCGAAGACTTTCCCAATGCCCGATTCAGTGTTTTTTATCTGCCCCTGGAAGAGGCCGGCGGGGATTTTTATGATATTTTAAATATTTCAAATCAGATCACCGGATATTTTCTGGCGGATTCATCGGGGCATGACATTGGAACCTCTTACATCACTGCATCTGTCAAGGCGCTTTTGGCCCAGAACTGCAATCTGGTCTATTCGCCTATAGAAAGCATGAGAATGATCAATGACGTGCTTGTGGAAATTCTGCCCAGGGAAAAATATCTCACCGCATGCTACATGCACCTGAATCGTGATACCAGGCTTATGACCCTGGTGAATGCAGGTCATCCGCCTGTGGTTTACATACCCAAGGGGAAAGCGCCTTTTTTCATAAAAACCCAGGGAGATATTCTGGGCATGTTTGCCGATGCGACCTTTGGCATAAAAAAAATTGCAGTAAATAAAGGGGATCGATTTTTTATTTACTCGGATGGGCTGGTGGAATCCTCAGAAAAAAAAATATCATGGGTGACAGGGATGAAAAGGCTTTTAACCATCTTTGAAGGGCTGGGTAAGTTGGACCTCCCCGATGTCCCGGATATACTGATTTCCCGGCTTTTTAACGGCGACCCCATGCCCGAAGATGATATCGTTCTTTTATGTATTGAGGTGTGATAATGTCTGAAGTTCTGGATTTTTATGAAATTAAAGTAGAGGAAGATCGTGTCTTTATACGCTGTTCTTCCGCCATGGAACATATTGATACGGCCTGTGCCTCAGTGCTTCTTTTTCTAAGATCCAAAGGACCAAAGTTTTTTCCCCATCTGTTTGCCGTCAGTTTAGGCATGCGCGAGGCCATGGCAAATGCCGTGCGCCATGGGAATAAATATGATTTGGGCAAGTTTGTTTCCATGGAGTTGGACATAAGCCGGGATAATTGGATTTGTATGAAAATTTCCGATCAGGGACCGGGTTTTGAATGGATGCAGATTCAGAATCATGTGGCGCCTGATGAGGCTGACCACGGCAGAGGCATAAGTATCATGCGAACCTATTTTGACCGGGTCAGCTATAATAAAAAGGGCAATATCCTATATCTTGCAAAACATATCTTGTAACTCGATGATCGAGTGTAATAAAATTAATTTCCCGTTAACATAATCCTAACTGATTTCTAATGATTTCAGGGTAAAAAACTAACATTGATTAGTCTCGAAATTTTATAAAATTAGAAAGGATGTTTATGACCAACCACCTTACCCGGGCCATGCACAATATCAAAAAGGATATTTTATCCCTTGGTGCCATGGTGGAAGATCGGTTTAAAAAAACCATATATGCTGTTAAAACCAACGATCTTGAGCAGGCCATCCAGATCATTGAAACCGATTACCTGGTGGATGCCCAGGAAGTTGAGGTCGAAGAAGAATGCCTCCGAACCCTTGCTCTGTATCACCCTGTGGCAACGGACTTAAGGCTGATTACCGCTATCATCAAGATCAACAATGACCTTGAACGTATTGCCGATTATGCTGTGAATATTGCCCGGCGGTTTCAAATAAGCGGCCAGAATTCAGATTTCTTTCAATATGATTATACCGCCATGGCCGAACAGGCGACA
>DATFIL010000608.1:0-4396 GCA_035270145.1 Desulfobacter sp.
TTTGTGTGTGACCCGTAAAAGGCAAACCAGAACCGTACCCGGTCAAAACGCTCCCAGTCGTCAGGCTCCATGAAGCATCCATGGTAAAATGAATACAACTTGCCGATCACAGGATCGTATCGCATGAACTCACACCTGGCCTGCCCGGCATGAGTCAAAGCGATCATGTGCCGTATATCGTCGTCGTTGAAACTCGGATTTTCCGCATTAATGAGAAACGTACATAACCCGGTTCTTCGCAACGCATCCACCACCTCCCGTTCCGGAAACTGTCGCCCGATGAACACCCGGGAATTGACCCCGCCCAGAACGGACAGCTTGCCAAGGGTCTCCTTGAACCTGTCGCCTATCTTATGTGGGATAGTGGGTTCATGGCGGCGCTGGGTACTTTTTGCCAGACAATTTTTAATGATCTCCAGCTGGGCCTCCCCTTTGGTATCCTGGGCCCGGGGCACCTGGATGAAATTACCCTTGTTCAGGATCAGGCCCATGGCATTTTCATCCAGAATATGGAACAGATTGGATACCTCGGCATGGGTGAGCAAATCGCACAGCCGGTACCCTTCCTTTACCCTGGCCTTTTCCAGCGGAACGGTCAAGGGGTTGTTACTTCTGAAAAACCGGATGCGGATACGGATATCACTCAAGGAAACCGGGGTTTTCCCGAAATGGTACAGTTCCACCTGCCGGTTCCTGAAGGTGCGGAAAGGATCCAGTACCCTGGCAGGCAGATGGAAAATATTATCTTTTTCCGGGGCGACCACGGCATCAATGATCCCGTAAATATCACCCAGAGAGATCTTGATGGCCCCCACAAAAAGCGCACCCGGATTGAGAGAGGTATGATCCGGATCCATGGGCACTCTGGACCGGATGGCATTCAGGGCGCTTCGCCCCTTTTTTATCACCGCGCCGATACTGGATCGAATGATGGCTGCCGGTTCAAAACAATACTGGAAAGACGAGAGCGCCACCTCAATATAATCGCAAACTTTTCCGGTTAACGCATCGGTTTCCTGGCAAATATTAAAACCTTCATAGTAACCCTTGCCCACCCGGTTACCCACAAAAAGCCGTTTATGAAGATAATGACGAACATCTCGGATGCGCAATTCCGGGTCCATGACCACGAGCCGGCCGATCTCATCCCCGGTTTCAAAAGAATCCAGGGCATTGGTCAAAAGGGGGTTCAGATTTCGAATTATACCGGCGAGCAGGATCTTTGATCCGTCAATTTCCGGTGCCGGCGGGGTTTCACCGGGCATGTGGGTATCCGTAAGCAGGCCCATTTGGGCATTGCCGCTTCTGCCGGAAAAAAACCAGGGTTTGCCCTCCTTTAAGGATGATACAATATAATCCGACACTTTGGGGAACAAAAACCGAACATCCATCTGCGCGTCTCCGGACGTACCAGGGGCAATGGTATCAATATATCCGTCCGGACTGACTATCTGGGGTATATCCATCAACAACCTTATTTTCAAGTGAACTTGTATAAAACACCTTAACCACCAAAGGGTAAGCATAAATCCGGGGGCACATATAGGTCAAGATAAAACAGCAATTCTAAATTTGATTTCAAACCATTTATTGAGGCCGGTTCGACCTGAGCAGAAGCTGCTGGCCTGGAGTGAAACAGCGCTGTCTGACGATGCCAAGAACCAAGCTCACGGTCAGGGCAGTGGAAGCCACCAGCATGAACATCACAACGATCTGGTACCGGATAGCAAGCATGGGGTCCTCACCGGAAAGAATCTGACCGGTCATCATTCCCGGAAGGAAAACAAGACCTACGCCTGCCAGGGAGTTGACGGACGGGATCATTCCGGCCTTAAGCGCATCCCTGAAGATATCCTGTGAGGCTTCAACGGGGGTTGCGCCCAGACAAAGCTGCATCTCCACCAAATCCCGTTTTGCTTTCAGATCTGACAGCAGCCGGTCCAGTGACAGGCCCAGGGCGGTCATGGAGTTGCCTGCCACCATACCGGCCAAGGGAATAAAATACTGGGGATGCCAGAAAGGCCTGACCCCGACAATCAATCCGCTGACTATGCCTGTAACCACGGTATACACCAAAAGCATGGTGACAAAGGAGGGAAAAACAAAAGGGATACTTTTTTCCGAAACATTTCCCCTGACAATGCGGACGGCAAATGCCACCATGACACAGAAAAGCAGAAGTACGACCCATGGAGATGCGATACCGAATATAAAACTGAGCACATAGCCCATGATCGTCAATTGAAGAACGCATCTCACGGCGCCCATGAGTATGGGTTTGCCAAGACCGATACGCCCCCACAGGGAAATTGCCCCTGCGGCAACAATAAAAAGTGATGCAAGTGCAAGCTCAGCCGCACTGATATCAAGCGCTCCGGTTGTCAACGGCATACAAAGACCCTCCCCTGGTCAATGGTGATTTTCATCACCGGAACGTGCTTTGGTAAAAATGTGTCATGGGTAATCATAACAATGCTGGTGCCCTGCCGGTTGAGTTCTTCCACCAGCTCAAGGACACAGCGCCTGCTCTCGCTGTCCAGTGAAGATGTCGGCTCGTCAAGAAGCAGCACGTTTGGACCGGTCAAAAGAGTTCGCAGCAGGCTCAGCCGCTGGCGCTGTCCGCCGGAAAGCACCGCACCGGGATCATCAAGCCCGATATCCTTCATTTGCACCTTCCCAAGCAGCTGTTGCAGGATCTGGTCAGACGGCTTTGTTTTTTCTTGATTGACGCGAAAAGAAAAGGGCTGGAGCAAAATGTCTCTGACTGATCGGTCGGGGATTACCGGTGTCTGTTGAAGATAGGCCACCTGCTGTCGCAGCTCAGACGGATGCCAGTCGGTAAGGTTTTGTCCCAGGTAACTGATTTCTCCGGTTTCTACCTCCTCCAGGCGGTTCATCAACCGCAGAAGTGTTGATTTTCCGCCTCCGGACGGCCCGCGGATTAAAACGAATGCACCCTGGGGCAGGCTAAAACTCTGGCGCTCCAGTATGACCCGTTCTCCATGCCAGGCAAATGAGACATCATGAAACTCAAAACACGGAATTTGATGAATCATTTACAAACTATTTCTTACGGCCGCGCAGATCTTCTCACAGCATTGACGAGTCAGGTCTTCTTCAGGGCCTTCAACCATCACCCTGAGCAACGGTTGGGTGCCTGAATACCGCACAAGCACCCTACCCTGGCTGCCAAGCTGGGATTCAACCGCTTTAATTGCATCGGCAACCATGGGGACTTTCATAAAATCGGGCCTGGATGCGTCCACTTCAACATTGATCAGGACCTGGGGATAAACGGTCATGACTTTAGCCAATTCGGATAAAGGCTTTTTGGTTTCCTGCATCACCTCTATGAGCTTTAATGCCGATAATACACCGTCCCCTGTGGTCTGTTCGTCCAGAAAAATCATGTGGCCTGAATCTTCTCCGCCTATAAGCGCACCGGTTTCTTTCATGCGCTCCAGCACCTTTCTGTCCCCTACTCCGGTTATTTCATGCCGAATACCTAACTGTGCCAGTGTATTGCCAAGTCCCACATTGCTCATGACCGTACTTACAACAATATTATTGTCAAGCTTTCCATTCTGTTTGGCAAATCCGGACAAAATCGCCAATACGGTATCTCCTGTGATCTGCTGCCCGGCTTCATCCACGGCAATCAAACGGTCGGCATCCCCATCAAAAGCAAGACCGGCATCGGCGTTCCCTTTTTTGACATGATCGCTTAAATCTTTTGTATGCTGGGAACCGCAGTCTTTATTAATATTTGTTCCGTTTGGCTGGTTATGGATAAAACTTACATCAAAAATATCAGAGGTGAATATTTCCGGGGCACAAAAACTGGCCGCGCCATTGGCCGTATCAATCACCAGTTTGAGTTTTCTTTGTTTTTGGGGAAAGTTAAACTTTTTAACCAGAAACCGGGCGTACTTGGCCTGGGCGTCATCGGCAGATTCAATGATTCCAATTTTTGAAGGCAGATCAATGGGCGGGCCAAGGATCATGTTCTCAAGGTCATTCTCCTGTCCATCTGACAATTTAATGCCGCCCTTTTGAAATATTTTGATGCCATTATCATAATAGGGGTTATGGGAAGCGGAAATCATGATGCCGGCCCCACAGGATTCAATGGTACTGCTCAGGTAAGCTACCCCGGGCGTGGGAATAACCCCGGCGATCATCACATCAACACCGACGGAAGCAATCCCTGCAGCCAGCGCAGATTCAAGCATTTGGCCTGAAACCCGGGTATCCCGACCGATGATGACGCATCCGTTAGAAGACGTTTGCGTTAAAATGCCGACTGCCTGGCCTGTTTTCATGGCCAGGTCGCATGTCATGGGATAGGTGTTTGCCCTGCCCCGTATACCGTCTGTTCCAAATAATTGTCCCATTC
>DATFIL010000609.1:0-2311 GCA_035270145.1 Desulfobacter sp.
TGAGCGTATTTTTTCTGGATACAAACAAAAAGCCGCAGAATCCGGTACACCCGGCAAAGGCAAGATTGTTTTTGTCAGAAAGGTCGGAACGTACATCGGACGTGTCGCTGTCAGAAAAAGCGGATCGTTTAACATTAAAACGGTGGACAAAACAGTACAGGGCATTAGCTGGAAATACTGCAGGCGGTTTCACGCATCTGACGGTTATTCCTACAATACGATGTGCTAAGGTCCGGTACCTGAACTACTAAATTATTATAAGGAGGACGGCAATTCCTCCCCTGAGCTAAAGACTCAGGGGTTTCCTTGCCGCATTTTATGAATCTACACCACTGGTGGCTGGCCATCCGGCCCAAAACCCTTCCGGCAGCGGCTTGCCCGGTTGTTGTTGGCGCAGCCTGCGCTGTTTCTGATCACAGGTTTTCAGCACTGATGTTTGCAGCGGCCCTGGCAGGCGCTTTATTGATCCAGATCTCCGTGAACCTGGCCAATGATTATTTTGATTTTCTGCACCACATTGATACCCCGGACCGGAAAGGCCCAAAACGGATGACCCAAAGCGGCCTGATTCCGCCTGAAACCGTTCGAAACGCATTCATACTGACCATGCTGATGGCCCTGGGTTTGGGCACCTTTCTGATTATCAAGGGCGGGGTGGTGATCCTCTGTATTGTGATCGCCTCTCTTCTCGGGGTTCTCTGTTATAGTGCGGGTCCCTTTCCCATTGCGTCCAACGGCCTTGGCGAAGTATTTGTATTTATTTTTTTCGGGCCTGTGGCAGTGCCGGGCACCTACTATCTCATGGCCGGATGCGTAACACCGGCGGTCTTTATTGCGTCTGTTCCCGTGGGCCTTTTGGTCACAGCCATTCTCGTGGTCAACAATCTGCGGGATATCGGTACAGATGCCAGAGCGGGCAAGAGAACCCTGGCCGTGATATTAGGACCCTGGCGGACAAAGGTGGAATTTGTGTTTCTGGTTCTTTTCTCTTTTTTGATTCCCTGTCTGATGTTTGCCTCAGGCCGCTGGTCCTGGGCCATTCTGCTGCCCCTGGCAGTATTCTGGAAATCCTATCCTGTATTTAAAACCATTTTTGAACAGGATGGAGAAATTCTTAACCAGGCCCTTGCAGATACGGCAAAGCTTGCGCTGATGTTCAGCGCGCTGTTTGCCATTGGAATCGTGATTGGATAACAGTTTATATCAAATTTTCTTGTACCCGACCCCCTAACTCACCTGAACGGTCAATAAAGGAGGACAAATATGATCACATCATTTTCTTTTGGTCAAATGGTTATTGGTGCAGATAAATACACCAGAGACCTGATTATTCTCCCGGACAGACGCATCCTGCCAAACTGGCGCAGAAAAGAGGGGCATGTGCTTGAAATGGCGGATTTAAAATCAATTCTGCTATCCAGGCCGGACCTGATCATTGCCGGTACCGGTGTTAATGACAGGATGAAAATGGCCCCGGGGCTTGCAAAGGAACTTTTAGCCATGGGTATCGAACTAAAGCCCCAGGCAACGGATGCGGCCGTATCCCTGTTCAACACAACAATCGCCCAGACACCGGACAGGGCAGTGAGCGCCTGCTTCCATTTAACCTGCTGATACGAATTTGTCATGCCCCATACCAATCCTAACCAAAAGCGGTTTACGTTCTGTCCTGCCTGCGGCAGCAACCGCCTTAATGCTGACAGCATAAAATCATTTAAATGCCGGGAATGCGGATTCGGTTTTTTTCTTAACTGTGCGGCAGCAGCTATGGCCATCATCCTTGACGATCAAAACAGGATTCTGGTCACCGTGCGTGCAAAAGACCCCGGCAAAGGCACGCTTGATCTTCCGGGCGGATTTGCCGAGCCGGGTGAAAGCATTGACCATGGCTTGGTCAGAGAGGTAAAGGAAGAACTGAACCTGGATATTTTTGACCTTGAATTTTTCTGTTCCTTTGCCAACACTTATCCTTACAATTGTGTGGTATATCCTATAACCGACATGGCCTTTACCTGCAAGGTCCGGGATTTTTCTTTAATTACACCCATGGATGATGTGGCCGGCTTCAGGTTTATCCCGGTCCATGATCTTGACACCGATATGTTCGGTATGGATTCGGCACGAAAAGTGTTGGAAAAATATAAAACGCGATCATCAAGTAAAAACACATATTCAGAAACGTTCAATTAACACCAGTACGGCAAAGGTCATTATTAATTGGTGAACAAGGGAACCGTATTGCGTATTAAGCTAATTTGTGGTTTAAATAATCCATGAAAAAAAGATATTATCGTTCCGGAAATAAAAACTC
>DATFIL010000610.1:0-2537 GCA_035270145.1 Desulfobacter sp.
TCTGTGTCAAAGGCGGATTTAATCTGCATATGAATACCTTATACGGTGAGAATGAACACCACGTACTTGAGTCCATATTCAAGGCCTTTGGCCGGTCTTTGCACGCAGCCACACGTCCGATTTCTCAGGTATCAGGCGCATTATCCACCAAGGGATGTTTATAATCTATTGCATGTTTCGTTGTTGACATGTTGTATTCATTGCTTATTTTATCTGGATTAAATTAAGATTTGAGATCTTGGAGCCTGCACCACCCAAAATGCTGATCCCTGAAGAAAAAATTGCAGAGATTTTAGCTGCTTCTGATATTTTTGATGTTGTTTCAGAGGCCGTTATTCTAAAAAAGTCAGGCAGAAACTACTTTGGTTTATGTCCCTTTCATTCCGAAAAAACGCCTTCTTTTTCAGTGAATCCCGATAAACAGATTTTTCATTGCTTTGGATGCAATGCCGGCGGCGATGTCCTGTCATTTGTCATGCAGTATCATGGCATATCTTTTCTTGAAGCTGCAAAAATGCTGGCCAGAAAATACAACATTGTTATTGAAACCCCAAAAATGAATCCGGAACAGCGCAAAGCCGTTCATACCCGGGAATCTCTTTTCCGTCTGAATAAAAAGGTGATGCAGGCATATACCGATTTTTTCAAGAACCCTTTAAAGGGCAGTCCAGCCCGGCAGTATCTTGAACGGCGGGGAACCAGTAAACAGATCATTGAACTGTTTCAGATTGGATACGCCCCTGATGCCTGGGATGCCATTGTTCATGTTTTAAAACAAGAGAAAGTGTCTAAAGGGATTGCAATCAGTTCCGGCCTGGTGCTGGAAAGAAAACAAAAGAATGGGTTTTACGACCGGTTTCGAAACCGACTGATGTTTCCTATTTTTGACATTAACATGCAGGTGGCCGGATTCGGCGGCCGGGTCATGGACGACAGTATGCCCAAATATATGAATTCCCCTGAAACCCCGGTGTACAGTAAAAGCCGTATTCTTTACGGGTTGCATGCGGCCAAACAGGCGTGCCGCAGGCAGGATCAGGTATTTATTGTGGAAGGCTATTTTGATTTCCTTTCCCTTTATCAACACGGGATTAAGAATAGTGTGGCAAGCCTGGGTACGGCCCTGACCCGGGAGCATGTCAGGATTCTTAAAGGTTATGCAACGACCATGATCCTGGTTTTTGACTCTGATGACGCCGGTATAAAGGCTGCTAAAAGAAGCATTGATATTTTTGTTCAGGAGGGGATTGATACCCGGATTCTGGTGCTTCCGGAAAACAGTGACCCCGACGCCTATGTCATGGCCCATGGCCGGGATGCCTTTCTTGCGCTTGCAGGTACTGCCAAGACGGTGATGCAGTTTTTGCTTCAACTGGCCCTGGATACCCACGGCACTTCCGTTGAGGGACGTATAAAAATTCTGGACGAGATGAAGCAGCACCTGGCCATGATCCAGGATTATGCGGTCCGTTCAATTTATGTGCGTGAACTTGCTGAAACACTTAATATTGATGAAAAGGCTGTGCTTGAAAAGGTGAAGGATGCCTATGAAAAACAGGCAAACAGACAGGCCCGTGCCCCTTTGATTCCTGCGGTTGAAGACACGTCCAAAAGCGTTTTGGAATCAGACCCAAGGGAAAAACAGATCCTTTCCATGATGCTTCACTGGCCTGAACTGATATCTGTTGCCGTGGAAAAAAAGGTGGTTCCCTCTTTTTATTCAAAGCAACTTAAGCGGTTAGGCTGTTTAATTATTGACAGCGGATCGGACACACAAAATATTGTGGCTGCAGTCATGGCCCGGGTTGAAACGGATGAAGACCGGCAGTTGATTGCATCCATGGCAATGGAAGATTATACCGGGGTTCAGGATCCGGCGCAGACATTTGCTATCCTGGTCAACCGGGTCATGAAAATAAAAAATAAAACAGACAGAGTAATTGTCAGTGAATTAACAAAAGCAAAAGAGGGCTGTGATGTTGATGTGATCAAGCTGCTAAAACTTAAACAGCAGCAGATTCGGCAGTTGCATAACAGTTAACTTTAAGCCTTTGGGAGGCATATATGGCAGAAAAGACCAGCAGATCTGAGCAAGGCGTGATGATCGGCAAGGATGAAATGCGCAAGCTCATCAAAAAGGGAGAGCAAACAGGTGTCCTGTCCTTTGCCGAAATTAATGACGCCATTTCAGATGATTTGCAATCCTTTGAGCAGATAGATGATATTGTCATTAAGTTTCAGGAATTGGGTATTAAACTGGTTGATGACAGAGGCGATGATCCGTCTGCCATTAAACCAGGTAAGGCCAAAAGCGTCAAAAAGACTTCCCGGTCATCAAAAAATAAAAAGCTCAAAAACGCTGGATCCCGTAAGGGTAATGATGACGAAGGTTTTGAAAACAATGTGAATAAGAAAGGAAGTAAGGACGCACTCTCTTCCCAGCGTGAACGTTCCGATATGGAATTTGGCGCGGTCACTGATCCTGTAAAGATGTATCTTAAAGAGATGGGTATGGTGACCCTGCTCAGCCGTGAAGG
>DATFIL010000611.1:0-3737 GCA_035270145.1 Desulfobacter sp.
GAATCACCCGAGATGGATGATCTGTCTTTGCTGGTCAATGAAACAGCCCTGACACCTGAAGATATTGATGACCTATCCTCATTGATTGATTCTGTATCAGATCCAGACAGCGACCTTGAAGGCCGGCCGGAAGAGACGCAGCCCGCACCTGAGACAAACAATCAACCAAATGATATGGATGATTTGTCAAAGCTGGTTGATTCTGATCCGTCTTCGTCCAATTCCCCTGATAATAGAAATGACAATAAAGATGACAATGAAGACGATCTTGATGATCTGTTCAGCTTTGTGGATATGGATACCGATGTCCCAAAGGATCTTAATGGAGATCCGGATGATCTGTCCCTGCTCGTGGACGGCACCGGGGAAGAAGAGTCAGGGCAATTCCCACCCGGGACGGACACGCAGACGGATGATCTTTGGTCCCTGGTATCTGATACACAAGGATCAAACCAGGAAATCCAAAGCCCGGTTGAGCCGTCAGCGGATGCCCCTGAGATGGATAACCTGGCTGCACTGATAAATGAAGCACCAGAGAACAACCAAGCCACAGCCGACACAACGTCTGAAGAGAATGAAGACAGCGTTGACGCTCCCACGGATAGCCTTACGGAAACGCCCTCGATAAAACCGGATATTTCGCCGGATCAGGATATGAAAAAATACAAAGCGGCCATCATGGAAATCATTATTGAATTAAAGGAACAAGGTCTTACGGCTCGGCAGACAACGGACCGGTTTAACCATGACGGTGTGGCCACCCTGTCCGGGAAACCCACCTGGGGATTAAAAGCCATAGAAAAAATTTACCGTTTTATCGATTCTGCAAAATAAAAAAAATTATTTTGCCCCTGCAGCATCGGCGAAACGCGTGTCCACAAATTCATCCAGATCAATAAGGGAGGTCATAATATTCATTTTATCCATCATGTATTTCTGGATTATATCAAGATCTTCTTTTTGGGGATAAAGTTCTCCTGTCAGAATCCGGTCAGGCGGGTCTGTAAGCACCCGGCGGATAATATCCTTATCCTGGGAAAAGAACTCAGCACCAATAATTGAAGCCGGCTCAGGCTGGGCATCAATGGCAAGCCCGGACCGTACAAAACTTGTGCAAATTTCCTGAATAGCTTCGGGATGATTTTCAATAATCTCGGTACGCATGACAAAAACACAGCAGGGATGCTTGGTCCACAAATTTTTTGACAGTTCAAATTCTTCACCATGTCCGGCGGCGATAACCTGGGAACCAAAGGGTTCAGCAACGATAAACCCCCCGATTTCGCCCTCTTCGTCATACTCAAGGGCTTCTGGCATCTGGAACGGTGCAACAACCTCAAGGGTGACATCAATCCTCTTTTCCGTGGCACGTCCGGGTTTCAACCCTTTCTCGGATAACAGCTTGTGAAACAGCATATTGTGGATGGAGAGTTGGTATGGAATCAATACGGTCTTACCCGCAAAATCTTCAACAGAATTGATGTTGGCTCTTTTATTTTTAACCAGAACACTGCCGGATTTATGGGCTAATAATAACAGTTTGAGATCAACACCGGATTTGAAAAGATCCATGGCTGTTGGTGCCAAAACCAGAGCCCCGTCCAAAGATTTTACGGAAAGTGCATCAGCAACTTCATTCCACCCGTTTTTAACCACAGGTTCCAGTGTGCAGTGCTGAAAGGTTTCCATACCTTGTTGTAATTTTCGAGCTGTTACACCGAGAATGAAATGATCAGTGATTTTAAGATATCCGATCTTGATCGCGGGTTTTTCCGCCATTTCAGGCACCTCCGGGGATGATGAGTGTATAATAAATAATGCTGAATCTCATTAACGATTATGCGTAAGTTTAATTTAAAGTCAATAAAAACCTGAATGTCCGGTTAATTCAGCTTCTTTTTTTGCTCGAATAATCAGGCCTGCGAAAATCAAATCCTGGGGAGACGTAAGTTTAATATTAAACGGTCCGCCTTCCACCATCGCCACGGGTATTTTCGCATGTTCGCAGACCGAAGCCTCGTCCGTGCCCCGAAAACCGGTATTCCGGGCATGGCAAGCAGCCTTGATCATCAGGTCCAGGCGGAAGACCTGGGGCGTCTGGGCCCGGAACAGTCCATCCCGGTCAAGGGTGCAGATTATCTTGCCGTTTTTATCAGCCCTTTTTATTGTATCAACAATACCAAGAACCGGGATGCAGGCACCGTTTTGCAACGCACCCTCAAGGCACCGATCAACCAGATTTTCACCCACAAAAGGCCGGACCCCGTCATGAATCAGTACAAACGCTTTTTCTGGTTGGGCACAAATTTTAAACGCTTTATCGAGTCCCTTCACCACGGAATCCTGACGGGTAACACCACCTTTAATAATATGCAACGGTGTGGAAAATGAAAATCGATGCAAAAGGTCGCTGCGGGTAAAATCCAGATCCTGTTCCGGAACCACCAGAATAATCTCATCCACCCGGCAATGTGTGTCAAAAGCGACAAGTGTGCGGACGATTACCGGAATACCTTCCAGATCAATGAACTGTTTTTTAACAGTGGACTGCATGCGCAGCCCTTTTCCACCCGCCACAACAACGGCAATGTTTTTAAATGTTTCTTTATTTTCTGTGTCAGACATGAATTTTAAACCAAATAACTCAATTCACTGGGCAAGGGAACGCCCTTGCCCATATGATCTTCACCGTAATTGACACTGGAAAGGATTTTCAAATCATTCAACGCCCTGGAATCTCCCGTAAAGACGACCGTCTCAATCTCCTCTTTTTTAATTTTTCCCCCGGCCCACTGAATATCAAGGACCGAGGAGGCATCAAATTCGTCTTTTCCCACATAAAGCTTGACTTCTCCGCCGTAATGCTGGACGATTTTTGCCACTAAAAGGCTTGGGCGGCTGTGAAAGCCCCTGTCTTTGGGAATACCCACTTCAATTGTTTCGGATTCCATGTTTTTGTTTAGAACCCTTGTGGCCACAGCCTTGCCGGAGGATAAAAAACGGCCTGCATAATATAGACAGTAATTCATGGCACGATCCAAAACAGTATCCGGATCAATGAGATCCGAAAGGGACAGGCTGATATTTTTATAAACATGTTTAAAACCGGTATCATACAAGTGCCGTTCATAAAAATGAAGCAAACGCCCTAAAACCTGCAAAATATGAAATACAATGGAAAAATGGCTGCGCAACTGACTTAAAAGTTCAGCATCAGAAGACTGCAACGTGGTAACGACATAAGAATCAAATGAAGACTGAATATTATGCACCCGCATCTCATAACTTCTGATTGTCACCTCATTGATAACATCGGGGACAAGCTTGTAAATGGTTTCAAGATCATAACGTTCGTAAAAGGTAAACTCTTCAAAATCCCGGATCAACTCAAGAAACTGACTGGCAATTCGTGTCAGATTCTTTTTCTGACTGCTTTTGGGCATGGCGTCGTCAATATTATGTTCCAGCTGGCTGGCTGTGGCAATGCCGGGGAAATAGTCCAGGTCATAGCCGGATTCCGGAATGGTGATACCCAAACGGTTTGCCTCCCTCAAGGCAACGGGTGCTGCCTGATGAATGGCATTCTGGAGAAATTTAAGCATATCCAATGCTTCCTGTTTAAAGGCACTGTGGTTCTGATCCCCAAAATTGTAAAAGTCGAACCGATCCAGGGTGTGCCGCTGGGAATAACAGGCAAGGGAAAGGTGCCGAATTGATGCTGATATTGCACGGTAAAA
>DATFIL010000612.1:0-6631 GCA_035270145.1 Desulfobacter sp.
TGCACTGGTATTTGGAAATCAGCGGATTGAGTCTGGTTTCCAGAAGATATTCTTTCCCCACATCTAGCGCAATCCCTGATATATCCAGGATATACTTGGCAAATGCTTTGAATTCTTCCGGAGTTACTTTGATTTTGGTCATACGTATAGTGTCGGTACCGTCTGGATTTTGGGTTAAACGGTTTTTGCGATTTCATCTGCAATTTTTTTCAATGGTGCAATGACATCGACTATCCCGGATTCAGTGGGTTCTTTGGGCATGCCGTAAACGGTGCATGTTTTTTGATCCTGGGCAATAATGAAACTGCCGTTATTTTTCATCTGAACGAGTCCTTTTGATCCGTCAGAGCCCATGCCGGTCATGATGACGCCTGTGGCTCTTCCAATATAATGCTGGGCAATGGAGCGAAACAGATAATCTGCCGAGGGTTTGCACGAATTTTCAGGTGGATCATCGGTGATTTTTATTTTTCGGGTCAAACCGTCTGCCCCTGCAATAATTTTCATCTGTTTGCCCCCGGGCGCAATAAAGACTTTTCCGGGTTTAATTGTATCCCCATCCGTGGCCTCGACAACTTCAAGGGCTGACTTTTTATTCAGACTGTCGGCAAGGGATCTCGTAAATACGGGCGGCATATGTTGCACAATGAGAATCGGTACCCCGAGGTCCTTGGGCAGCATGGGTATCATTTTTGTCAATGCATTTGGACCGCCGGTTGATATGCCGATACCTATAATTTCGGATTTGGATCTGATACCGGCCGGCCTGGGCTGTGCCGGCCTGGGGACTATCTGTGGTTCCTTAACTTTTGCAGGCGCCGCGCTTTTGGGTCTGGCCGCTGGATCAATTCTTCCAAATTTATGACGTTTGACATGGCGTACAATCGGCTCAAGGGTTTTTTTGACCTTGCGCATATTATCTGCCATCCTGCCATCTTCAGGCTTGGGCAGAAAGTCAAAAGCACCAAGTTCCAGAGCCTGCAGGGTCAATTCTCCTCCCTGGTGGGTCAGGGTGGAGACCATGATCACCAAGGGAGGATTATCCATATTTTGAAGTATCTGAAGAAGTTCAATGCCGTTCATCTCCGGCATTTCAATATCCAGGGTCATCAAGTCCGGTTTAAGGGTTTTTATTTTTGAAAGGGCAATTTTTCCGTTGTTGGCAGTACCTACTACCTCAATGCCAGGCATCTGCTTGAGTGCGTCGCCAACAATTTTTCGGTAAACAATTGTATCATCAACAACAAGCGCTTTGATGGTGTTCATTAGTCTTTGAGCACCTCATCAATATCGAGAATGCCGATTAACTGATTTTTTGTTTTTAAAACTCCTTGGAAATACTTGCCTTTTATATCACCGATATTTGAAGGGGCCGACTCTATATTCTCCTTCTGGGTGATGACCACATCGGAAATGGCATCCACCAGAAGGCCAATATGCTCATCTTCAGAATTGACAATGATGTTGCGGTTGTCTTTGCTTGGGGCGACCGGGGACAGCCCCAGTTTTTTGCCAAGATCAATAATAGTTACAATTCTGCCTCTAAGATTCAATATGCCTTTGACGTATTCAGATGACTGGGGCACTTGTGTAATTTCAAAATGCTTATTGATTTCCTGGATATTTAATATGTCAATTCCACAAACCGCCCCGCCAACATAGAATGTGGAAAACTCTATGTCATTGGATGTGGTTTCTTGGGTCTTTTTTTCCATGTGAATCTCCTTAACGGGTATCGGCTTTTGGGACATTTTACGCGATCATCAGGTTTTTACAAATTCATATATTGTCTGATAACAGCCATCAATTTTTCCCTGTCAAGTTTTATCTCATATTCGTCAATTCCCGCAGATTTACCTTTTTCAATATGCGCTTCACTGGCAAGGGATGTCAAGGCAATAACCCCAAGATGTGAGTAGCTGGGGTCACTCTTAATCCGCTTGGTCAATTCAAATCCGTCCATATTGGGCATTTCCAGATCCGTAACAACCAGGTCAATTTCTTCGACGCGTTCTTTTAATAGCTCCCAGGCAATACGTCCGTCTTCCGCTTCAATGACTTTGAAGCCATCTTCTACCATGAACTGTTTGACCTGGTTTCTAAAAAAGGCTGAGTCTTCAGCAAAAAGAATGATTTTTTCCCCGTTTTCAGCCATGGTTGCTGCGGCCTGGGTCTCGGCGTCAAACCATTCCGGATTTAACGTTTTAACCAGTTCAAAAATGTCCACCAGTAATGTCGTATGATTGTTGATAATCATGGAGCCGCTCACGGCAGGTTGCTTCAAGGTAGAATTGTCGATGTTGAGCACAACTTCCTGGGTATCCACCGGCGGGGTAACCATTAGCCCTAGTTCCCGGTCTTTAACTTTAAAGACAATAACTTCCTGTCGCTCCCTTTGCGGGAGTTGTTCAACGTTTAGCACCTGGGACAGTTCATATAAAGGTAGGGACCCGCCGCGGTACTGGACAACCTTGCGGCCGCCGATCTGTTCAATGTCGGATGTCTTGATGCGTTCAATACGTTCCACAATGCTTAAGGGCGCGGCAAAATGTTCTTTTTCGTTATTTTTGAATGTCAATAACGCGACTTTATCGGCCCTGGCCGCCGCTTCTTCCTCTGCGGCCTTGGCAGCATTCCGGCCGGCTTCTGCAACGGCGGAAAGTTCGGCCATCTGAGCAAGGTTGGAGATATCAAGGATTAAAGCAACCTTGCCGTCACCCATAATCGTGGCACCGGCATAGGCCGTGCATTTTTTTAAATGCCGTCCCACAGGTTTAACAACGATTTCCTCGGAATCATGGAGTTTATCAACCACAAGGCCGTATTTAAATGCCCCGGCAGATACAACCGCAATATTGATTGCAGATGAGGCATGATAACGGCGGTCCTTTTTCGCTCTTTTTGTTTCCTCTTTAGTTTGATCCTTAGAATCAGAACTTACTCCGGGTATGTGAACCTTTGACCTGCGGTCAGCGATTCTGGTTCTGCGGTCTTTGTGTTCTTCACCGGTTTCAGGATCAATAAACGTACGCTGTATGCTGAGCATGTCCGCCAGGTTCAGAAGGGGAAGAAGTTCACCTCTGAGCCGGACAACATCGGCATCCCCAACTTTTTCGATTTTTTCTTTGATCTGGTTTGCCGGAATCCTGAGCAGTTCGTTGAGGTTGACCTGGGGAACGGCATAGCGCTCATTGCCAACAGAGGTGATCTGGCTGGGAATAATGGCCAGGGTTAAAGGTAGCTTGATCTGAATATTCGTTCCCTGTCCGGGTGTTGAATCAAGTTCTATGATTCCACCTAACGCCTCAATGTTTGTGACCACTACATCCATACCCACACCACGGCCGGACACATCTGTTACTTCTTTGGCAGTTGAAAATCCCGGTAGAAAAATCAGTTCTGTTTTTTGTTTGTCCGACATTTCCTCAACCCTGGATTCGGATATCAGGCCTTTTGCAATGGCAGATGAGGATATTTGGGCCGGATCCAGGCCCCGGCCATTGTCTGAGATTACAATATTAACCTGACCTGCATCGTGGAATGCCTTTAAGATGATTTTACCCGTGCCCTTTTTTCCCATCTGCTCCCGTTCCATGGGCATTTCAATACCATGGTCAACGGAGTTTCTTACAAGGTGGGTCAACGGGTCATTGATGGATTCCAGGATGGTTTTGTCCAATTCAACATCCTTACCTTCGATTTCCAGTTCTATGGATTTCCCTAATTGGTGGGACAAATCCCTGACCACCCGGCTAAATTTATTCAGGATATTGGCAATGGGTTGCATCCGTGTGCGCATGATCGCTTCCTGGAGTTCTGATGTGATCATGTCAATTCTCTGGCTGGACAGCTCTGTCGCCTTTACGTTAGACGAGTTGACCCCCTGAAGAAGCTGATTTCTGCTGAGTACAAGTTCTCCGGCAAGGTTCATCAAGGTATCTAACAACCCCACATTAACACGCAAAGAGCTCTGGGCTTTTCCTCCGATGGCCAGGTCTTTTTCCTGGGCTTTGGCCACAGGCGCTTCTTTGATTGCAGGGTTGTCCTGCTGTTTTTCACTTGCAGGTGCCGATGTGCTTACAGGCGCAGCTTGGGCGGCTGTCACTGCCGCTTGGCGCGTTGCCGCTACAGTTTCAATAGGTTGGGGCAAAGGCGGAGGGATTTCGTCGGCGCTACCTGCTATGTCGCTGATCATATCGTCTGTAATGATGTGGATACAGCGATTTGCAACACCAAATAATGTCTCGGCCATATCATATTCAATAATAGAGGCAAACAATATCTGGAAAGGAATCTTTTCAGGCATATTTGCGTCGCTGAGCATACCGGCACCAGCGGTCTCAATCCTGGTTTCAATAACGGAGCCGGTTTTACACAGATTGTTTAAAACCTCCATGGGGTTTTTTGACTGCTGTTGAAAATCCCCAATCAGGTCATATTCGACAAGGAATATATTTTTGCCTTCAGCTTTGCTGGTTTCAATTTCATTGAGCTGTACCTGCTGGAATTTTCTACCGTCCTGGAGTGAAATATCTGCAAATACGACTGTCTGTTCCGCTTCCTGATGACTCTCTTCCTGACTCTCTTGTTGTATTGCTTCCTGACTAGGTTCAGGTGCGGACGCACTGGTTATATTTTCCAACGCCTGGATATGGAGGGAAATATCAATTTCATTGCTGGTTTGAATATTGTTCAACAAACGTTCAAGTTCGTCAAACCCTTTGAGCAATATGCTGATCTTTTTAGAATCAGGGATCAGTTCGCTGTTTCGGATCATCCCTAATACATTCTCAAGATGGTGTGCAAGATTTTTAATGGTTGTCAGCCCCATAAATCCCGCACCGCCTTTGACGGAATGGGCTGCCCTGAAAACATTGTTGACCAGATCTATATCAATGTTTGCGCCGCTTTCTTCAATTGTCAGCAAATCGCTTTCAATGTCTGCCAAGTGATCCAGCGATTCTTCGATATACATCTGTAAGGTTTCGTCGTCTTCAAACATATTAAATAAAACTCCTGAAAGAATGTCATAGAAATGATTTCAAACATTTAATATGAAAATATATCTACAGAATATATGATGAAAAGTCAAATTTAAGATGGTATTGCGTTTTTATATGAAAATCAATATAAGTTTTTGAATTAATTTTATATATTGTTGTGGGTTGAGCCTGGGGATTTATAGATCGGATCAGCCCATGGCTGTTATTACAAGAATCTCATACTTGATGATCGAGTCATATTTTGCGAATGATATCGTTGTGATCGGCCTTCAAGGGTATTCTGATCAGCAGGCGGCTATTGGGTTTTGCATTATCCACGGGTTCGCCTTTTTCATTCGTCAGTGCTAATACCTTGGTTTGCCGTGCAGGGCCCTTGGGGCTGAGGATCTCTATTTTGTCACCAGGTACCAGCTTGTTTCTAACATCAAACAAATATAAATTTTCTCCACGGTTTTCAATGATTTTACCTATGAAACTATGAATCTTTCCTTTGTGCGTGTTGCCGGGATTCAAGGTGTTTTTTGATTCGTTATCCGGATGGCCGAAATAGAACCCGGTGCAATAAGCCCTGTGGTAGATCTGGTATAGCTCTGAATGCCATTCTGGGCGCACGGAATAAGAATCCGGTTCTGCGATATAGGCGTCAATGGCATTGCGATATGTTTTTACCACAGAACTCAAGTAATTTATTCCTTTCATCCTGCCCTCTATTTTAAAGGAAGAAATTCCGGCATGGATTAATTCGGGTATGTGGTCTATCAGACACATATCTTTGGAATTAAAGATGTAGGTGCCGCGGCTGTCCTCCTTGACAGGATAGTATTCATTGGGCCGGAGTTCTTCCATGACAGCGTAATTCCAGCGGCAGGGGTGGCTGCACAGTCCTCTGTTGCTGTCCCGGCCGCTTAAGAAGTTGCTCAACAGACACCTGCCCGAGTAGGACATGCACATGGCGCCGTGGACAAAGGTTTCGGTCTGAATTGTTGTGCGCGATATAATAGTTTTTATCTCTTCAATGGATAATTCCCTTGCCAGGTTTATTCGTTTAACGCCTTGCTGTTCCCAGAAAATAACTGCATTAAAATTTGTGGTATTGGCCTGTGTGCTTAAATGGATGTCAATATGAGGGATAATCTGTCTGGCCTTTAGAAGAATGCCCGGGTCTGAAATGATAATGGCATGAGGTCCGATATTGCCTACCCTTTCCAGAAAGGCTTCAATACTGTCCTGCTCGTGGTTGCGGGAGTATATGTTGCAGGTAAGATATACTTTGACTTGGTGCTTTCCGGCAAATTTTATCGCATCTTCAAGTTCGCTGTCTGTAAAATTGCCCGAAAAATTCCTCAGACTGAAATCCTTGCCGCCCAAATAGACAGCGTCTGCCCCGTAATGGACTGCAATTTCAAGTTTTTCAAAGTTGCCCGCCGGTGCAAGCAACTCAGGTTTTTTTAAAACATCCGGCATTATATCCCAGTTGCGGCAAAGATGCCTACACAGCCAAGGCCCGTTAAAAGAATGGTACCCCCGGCAGGAATTGAACCTGCGCTCAAGGATTAGGAATCCTATGCTCTATCCACTGAGCTACGGGGGCACATGTTTGTTAATTCGAGCTATAAGTATCATAAACC
>DATFIL010000613.1:0-2264 GCA_035270145.1 Desulfobacter sp.
TTGGATGCGTCAATATCAATGTCGTATTGCGGACTAGGGGCCAATCCGTTGAAACGTACGCTGGTTAAAAGTTCATTCTGATTGGCCTGATCCAGAAACTGCTTCATGGCGTTGGTTAAGGCATCCTGTCTCCCGCCGCTCCGGTCGACAAGCTGAAATTCGAAACCACTGGCATTGCCCAGCGCGGATACGGGCGGCGGAACAATCGGAATGATCATGGCATCCCGGACGGACGATAATTTTTGCCCTGCCATCTCACTGATTTTAAACACACCCAGATCCTGGCTGCGCTCATCCCAGGGTTTCATTTTGATAAACGCGATCCCCACATTCTGACTCCTCCCGGAAAAACTGAAACCAGCGGCAGTAAAAAGCCCGTCCACCGAGCCTCCGACGGTGTCCAGATAAAAATCTTCCACCTGCTTATTCTTTTCTATTGTCTGCCCAAGCGTTGAACTGACCGGACCGTTAACCAGTGTCATCATTCTGCCTTGGTCTTCCTGCGGCAGGAATGACGTCGGAATTTTAAAAAAAATAACAATGGTGACGGCAACCAGAGCAAAAAACACGAACGGTAAAATGATGCGGCTTGCCAGTAAATTTCTCAGCACCGTCTCATGACCGTCGCGCATTTTGCTGAATCCACGGTTAAAAAGGCCGAACAATCCTGTCTTTTTCTCCTCTTTTCCCTGTTTTAGAACAATGGCACATAAAGCGGGAGATAAACTTAAAGCGATAAACAGGGATATCCCCATGGCAACGGATATGGTGACGGCGAACTGACGGTAAATGACACCCGTGGCCCCTTTAAAAAAAGTGATCGGTATAAAAACAGCCCAGATCACGGCAGTTGTACCGACCAGCGCACCGGAAATTTCTTTCATTGATTTAAAGGCGGCCTTGTCAGGAGGCAGGTCAGGATTCTTTTCCAGCTTGTTTTCAACATTTTCGGTTACAACAATAGCATCGTCGACCAGCATACCGATGGCCAGCACCAGCGCAAAAAGCGTCAGGACATTGATAGAATATCCCAGGGCAAACAGGGCCGCAAATGTGCCCAATATAACAACGGGGATCGCCACGGACGGTATGAATGTCGCCCGCAAGGTCTGTAAAAAGACGAAAATAACCAGAACAACCAAAACGATGGCCATAGCCAGTGTTTTTACGACTTCATAAATCGAGGCCTTGACAAAAGGTGAAATATCAACCGGATAGGCAATCTCCAGCGCGTCAGGGATGATATCTTCAAACGCCTTGATCCTGTCCTTAACAGCCTGAATGGTTGCCAGCGCATTGGCGCCCGAAGCCAGTTCTATCGCAATACCTGAAGCAGGGCGGCGATTGTAGCGGCCAATAATATTATAGCTTTCCGCGCCGATTTCTATGCGGGCGACATCACCCAAAGTCAGCTGCGAACCGTCTTGATTTACGGTTAATAAGATCGCCTCAAAATCTTCCACGGTTTCAAGCAGGGATTGCGCAGTGATCGTTGCATTAAACTGTTGCCCCTCTACACTTGGCGCGCCCCCGAGCTCACCGGTGGCCAGTTGAACATTCTGCTCCTGCACAGCCGCGACAACATCCTGTGTTGTGATATTGTAATTGTTCATGGATTGCGGGTTGAGCCATATCCGCATCGCATACTCCGGCCCGAATGTCTGAATCTGCCCGACCCCGTCCACACGGCTGAGGGGTTCCTCAAGATTGGATGCCAGGAAATCTGAAATATCATTCCGGCCGTACGAGTCATCTTTTGAATAGAAAGCAACGATCAGGGCATAGCTGCTGCCCGCCTTCCGTACTGAAACACCGAGCCTCTGAACTGCTTGAGGCAGGGAGGATTCGGCTTGTGAAACTTTATTTTGTGTTTGAACCTGTGCAATATCGGGATCAGTTCCCGTTTCAAAAGTCAATGTTATGCTGGCCCGGCCCGAGGACGAGCTTTCCGATTGAATATAACGCAAATTATCAATACCGGTCAGGTTCTGCTCAATAATCTGCGTAACCGTATTTTCCAATGTTTGTGCCGAGGCACCGGGATAAGTGGCGCTGATCGAGACTTTGGGCGCCGCAATTGACGGATATTGTTCAACAGGTAAAGACGTTATCGACAGAATCCCCGCCCCCATGATGGCAAGCGCAATCACCCATGCAAATATCGGCCGTTTAATGAAAAAATCCGCAATCATTCGACCTGGCTTTCTTCCTGCAAGGATAATTGTTTTTGCGGTTCTGTTCGCAGCGGTTGTTTCAAGGACCCA
>DATFIL010000614.1:0-15483 GCA_035270145.1 Desulfobacter sp.
CCTGGCCATTCATAGGCCATCAATTCGTCAAGAAATTCGTCGGAAATCGAAATCCTTTGGGCACGGATTTTTCTGGAACAGATTTGATGCCGGGCGATCAGGGCGATATCTTCTTTGCGGTCCATCAGAACCGGCAATTCAATCTTCAGGGCCACGACCCGGTAATACAGGTCTTCTCTGAAACGGCCCTCCTGGGACATGGCGTATAGATCCCTGTTTGTGGCCGAGATCAGTCGGAAATCGCTCTCAATTTCTTCCCGACCGCCCACCGGTCTGAATTTTTTTTCCTGAAGCGCCCTGAGAAATCGTTTTTGGATCTGGGAAGGCAACTCGCCCAGCTCATCAAGAAAAAGGGTCCCATTATGGGCAAGCATGAGCAGACCGGGTCTGTCGGCATCTGCCCCGGTAAATGCGCCACGGGTATGGCCGAACAAGGTGCTTTCCACCAGATGATCCGGCAGGGCAGCGCAGTCCACCACCACAAAATTCTTGTTCCGTCTTTGGCTGTTTTCATGGATGGCCCTGGCAAACAACTCCTTGCCCGTTCCGGTTCTGCCTGTGATCAATACGGGCATGTCCGCCCCTGCTGCCGTGGCCACCTTTTCCAGGCAGGCTGATATGGCGTCGGAGTGCCCGATGATTTGGCTGCGATCCAGGGATTCAATACCAGGGGGCCGGGGTTGTTTCTGTTTGCGGTACGCCAGGGCCCGGGATAGGGATAAAGTAAAGGCCTTGTGGCTGCCCGCTTTTTCAATGTAATCCCAGGTATTCAGTCTCATGGCCAGCTCAGCACCGTCGGGATCGCCATCTGCCGTCATGATAACAATCTCCGGTGCATCCGGGAGGGCCTGAATACCGCTGACAGCCTCAAGCCCGTTTCCGTCCGGGAGATTGACATCCAGAAAAACCACCTCAACCGTATCGGATTCAAGCTTTGCAAGTCCCTCTTTCAAGGTCAGGTGGTAGCAAACATCTGGAGTGATTTTTTGAAACGCTGTAACCAGAAACCGGCACACCTGTTCATCGTCATCTATGATCACAACGCCTGACAATTCAATCTCCTAAATTTGAGTAAGGGGTTCAAATCCGGTGACGGCAAAGCCAAATATCAACATAAAATCCTGTTTATGCCTTCCTTGGCACCAAGCGGAATGGCAATTGCTCCTTTCGGTACATCATAATCTCTTGGGTTAATACGAATTAGCGTTGAATCTATGTTTTTGCTGGTTTGTTGAGACTTATATCGTACTGTGGGTACAGCATTGCCTGCCCCCATTTCAATAATTGCTAATTTTGCATTGAAGATGTTGAGCCGTTGAAACCATTTTTGCAAACGTTCTCCCTGTGCATTGGTACGGTACGGTATCCAGTTCCAATCCCCAAACATTAAAATATTGGGGCGTGCCAATCCGCCACAGTTTTTACATTTTGGAAGCTCGCCTGTTGCTATAAAAGCCTCCATATCAACATTGACTTTTTGTTCCCCGATCTCCCAGATGTCGTTGGCGCATGGCTGGTTGCATTGAAGATGATGGATAGAGCCATGGCATTCTTCAATAAAGGCATCGTCAAAGCCGGCTTTTTGAAACTGTCCGTCAACATTTGAGGTGAATACAAAATATCCGTATTGCTTCTTTTTTCCTAATTCGAGCAATTTAAAAAAACCTTCGTGAGGGATTGTCTCACGATAAAGGTTTAACCTGTGCCCATAAAAGGCCCAGGCTACTTCAGGATTTTTGTAAAACCAAACAGGGTCTGCCATTTCGCTAAACGATTTTCCCAGTTTTGCTATGGGTGGGTACGCTTTCCAAAACCCTGAATTTCCTCTAAAATCAGGTAAGCCCGAATCGACGCCAATACCGGCACCGGCAGTTATAAAAAGTGCGTCTGCATTTTTTATAACTTCGGAAGCGTGTTTGATATTTTTTTCTAAGTTATCCATAAAATCTCAAAATATATAAGTTTTAGAGTTGTGTCCAATAGTTTAATAAAATAATTGGAGCCTGTATCGTTGCATCGATTTTAATCGGGCAATATATCATAGAAATACATCATAGCATCAGACCGGGTGATGATACCGATTATTTTTCCCTCTTTCATAACGGGAATTCTTCCGATGTCATGCCTGATCATAAGGCGGGCCGCTTCAAAAGCACTTTTATCATATTCAATGGTGACCAGTTTTCGGCTCATAATGGCTTTAATCGGGGACTGCATCTGTTTTGACTTTTTGACTTTTCTGAAATCACGTCTTGAAACAACGCCCACAAGATTATCGTCATCGTCCATAACAGGCATGCCTGAACATCCCCTCTCCCGCAGCAGCATGGCCACATCCCCCACTGAGGTGCGTTCGTTTACCGTTAGCACAGGGTATGACATAATATCAGAGAGCATGACCGAGGAATACTGGTTGCCTTTGAGCAATTCCATAACGGTTTCTAATAATGCATCCGGATTCGCACCCTTGACCAGGGCCGAGCCTGCTCCAGGATGGCCGCCACCGCCAAGAGAGCGCATAAGCACGCCAATGTTAATTTCATCCACGCCGCTTCTGCCGATCAGCATGCATTTGTCTTTTTCCACCTCTCTGAATATGCCTATGGCCACGTCCACATTCATCAGTTCCCGGTACATCTGCATCACCATTGCCAAATTTTCCACTCGACCGTGGATTTCCATTTGGCAGACACTCAGTGAAAAGCCGTTAACTTCACTTCGCTCTGCCTGCTGTATCATATTAAAAAGGATCTCTTTTTGTTTCTTACCGTAAGCCGGTTGCAAAAAGGTACCTAGCGTATTGAGATCCGCATTGCAGTCCAGCAGAAATCCTGCAGCATAAGCGTCTTCGGGACAGGTGGTTGGATAGGACAGATGGCCTGTATCTTCATAAATGCCGATTAAAAACAAGGTGGCCTGAATCGGGGTAATCATTTTACGTTCTTTTTCGATCTGCTGGACAAATAGAGTAACTGCAGCGCCTGTCTGGGAAAGATGTGACTCTCGGGCTTCAATATCCCCTTCTTTGTGGTGGTCCCAGACAATAACATCAAGGTCTGACTTTTCTGATAAAACGCTCAATCTCGGATCCAGACGAGACCACGAATGGGTGTCTACGCAGATAAGGGTATCTACAGTATCCAAATCCACGTCCTGGGGTGCCCATAAATCAAAAAGATCTTTGTGGATGGCTAAAAAATTTTTAAGGTTGGCATTAATTGTCCCCGGAAGGACGGGTTTGGCATCGGGATATATGATGGTAGCTGCCACAAGGCATGACAGGGCATCAAAATCAGAACCTTTATGTGTGGTGATGATTTTCATAGGGCCTCATTGTTGTCGGAAGTTTTTTCATCAGGGATATAATATGAAATAAATTTTGCTCAATTTCAACTGGAGCCATTGAAAATGAAACTGGTTTCAGGGTTTCTTTTTAAAAAATCATCATCTTTGCCATGGGCCTGAATGGGCAGCAGAATTCTAAAGCAGGCGCCCTCACCAGGGCTTGATTCCACATCAATTGTGCCGTTATGGTTTTTCGTTATGATAAAATAGGAAACTGACAATCCAAGTCCGGCGCTCTCTTTATGGGACTTGGTTGAAAAAAATGGTTCAAATATAAATTTGCGAATATTTTCGGACATACCCGGACCATTATCTCTTATCTCAACGCATACCTGTCCTTCTTTAGCATAAGTTCGCATAAAAAAAGTCGGACACGGATTATCTGTGTTGCGGGCCATGGCATATATTCCGTTTGACAGGATATTGAAAAACACCTGTTTTAATTCGCTGCCCCGGCAGTTAACCTTTGGCAGATCAGGGTCATAGTCTTTCATAATTTGAATGGCATCGACATTAAAATTATGTTTCAGGCTATATTCAGTGGATGTAAGTTCAAATGATTGATCCAGTAGAAGGGAAATATCTTCAACAGCAAAATCCAGGTTGGTTTCTCCGGAAAAAGAGAGCAAGTTTGAGACAATTCCTGACGCCTTTTTGCCGGCCGCCATGATCAGGTCCAGATTATTAAAAACACCCTGATCGTGCAGATATTGATCTAATACATTAAAATTTAAATCATTTTTATCCATGGCCACCTGATTTTCCGGGACGGGGTTTTGAACACTGTTGCGTATCTTTTTGACCGCCTTACGTATTCCGGCCAAAGATCCATTGATTTCATGGGCCATACCTGCAGCAAGTCCGCCAACTGACACCCTCTTTTCGGACTGAACCATCCTTTCTTCCAGTTTTTGTTTTTCATCCTTCTGAATTCGAAGACTTAACGCTTTAACCAGGGCCATAATCATCATCGTGGCAGCCTCCTGGTCCTCTTGCGTATATCCGCCTTTTTTACCTGCAAAAGTCGCCAGACCAATCACATCCTTGCCGTGCAGCATGGGGAGCGCCATAATGGTGTCAATGGGCAGAAATTCCCTGGGCAAAAATGAAAATTCAGAATTTAAACTTACGTTATTGGATATCACAGGGGTTTTATCAGTAATTGTTTTCACGAGCCTGCCTGGCGTATGCTTTCTAAATCCATGCGTTCTATACGCATCATCAAACCCGGGAAACTGTCTCTTTGCCCGATCGGAAAGCGCTAGAATTTTCAAATTATTTTCCTTGTCGCAGATTTGCCCCACAAAACAATAGGGGCTTGATACCACGCTTTGGGCAATGGGAATAAATATTTCTGCAATTTCCTGTGTAGACTGTGCGGTTATGGACCGTTGAAAAAATGTATTCACAAAGGAGAGCACCATACGCTGGTGTAAATTTTTTTTTTCCTGAATATTTTTCTGCTGTATTTCACTGTCTAATCTTTTATTGATACGCGCCAGATCCGCCATTTTTTCTTTAATGGCATCACGCATGAGTACAAAATTTCGTGAAAGGGTTCCTAGTTCCCCTACACCTGGTTGTTCAATTTCCCTATCCAAATTCCCTGCGGCTATCTCAGAAGTACTACGAACAAGCCTTGCAACCGGCTTAGTGATAATATTAACCAAAAAAGCAAGCACCACAGCCATGACAAGAATTACGGAAAAAACAAACCCGAGCAACCTATTCCGAAAATTAGCCAGTTTTTGTTCAATCAGGCCGGTGGAATAAACAACCGTCAGCCTTCCAAGCGTCAGTCCATTATGCTCAATAACAAAACTTTTCTTTATATCCGTTCCGTCAAAAGGAATCTGTCTTTCATAATTGATATTAATATTTATTTCTGAATCATGGATGGCAAGACTTTTCATATTTTCATCATCAAAAAAAGTCTCCATGTTCATTTTTAAAGCTTCCATATCTACATTATAAAGGGGAAGCGTATTGATAATCCGCATGAGATAGACAGATTTATCAATTTGTGTCCGCAGGCGTTTTAAATCAAAGATTTTTATCTGGTGGGTGATGTAAAAACACAAAAATAAATTAATTATACTGAAAGCCACAACAACAAATGTGATGATGCGGGTTTTTAATCCCATATGAATTTCCTGGTTATCACTAAATGATTGCACGGCTCAATCAAACCGGATGTGGCTAAACCTGATTCTGATTCAAAAAATTATATTTATTTTATAGACGAGCATTATTTAAGAAGAGCGGATTCATTTCCAGACACCTTACGAACCAGACTCCGATAATCTTCCGAAGCTGTTGAGCCGGGTGCAAACTCAAAAATGGTTTTTCCAAAGGAAGGCGCTTCGGCCAGACTTTCATTATAGCGGATGGGTTTACATAATTGTTGAGGATACAATTTTTTAAGTTGATCGTACAGCACCATGGGCCCCTTAATCCGTAAATCAAGGAATGTGGGCAAAATGTATTTTAGTTGTACTTCACTTCTGTACTTTTGAATGGCACCAAGGCTTTTCATGAACTCGGACATCCCATGCAAAGGCATGACTTCCAATGCCACAGGCACAAGAACTTCGGTTGAATAAAAAAGGACATTAACAATCAACTGATCCCATCCCGGAGATGTATCAATCAAAATAAAGTCAAACTGATTGTCCAAAGGACTTAGGGCTTCGGACAAAGTAAATTCAGCACCAAAACTTTTTTTGTCAATAATACGCTTAACGCCTGCCAGGGATTTTCCGCCCGAAAGCAGCCATAGATTATTCCGTGCTTCGGTCAGGCAGTCCGAAATCGACAATTCATGGGTTAAAAGTTCGGTCAGCCCGGCACCGGGCTTTTTCCCAAGAATATAAGAGGACTGTCCCTGGGTATCGGTATCCACGAGAAGAACCTTATATCCGGCCAGAGCAAGTCCTGCACCAAGATTTACACTGGTAGTGGTTTTGCCAACGCCACCCTTACTCAGGGTGATGCAGATCTTTCTGGCCACAGATCCTAACTGGCGTTGCCTGTCAACTCGTTTTTCCGCTGGTTTCAGAAGAGAGGAAAGGGCTACTGGAAATTTAAATTTGCATGATTTGCAGCTGGCCATAATAGTTTTTTTGCCGGCATCTGCAAAAGGTTTCAACGCATCAGGATTTACTTTATGATTTTTGGCACATTTGGGACAGGTAATAATCACTGGTCCTTCTCCTTTTGTAACTCGGCCATAATAGCATCAACAGCAATACTTGCCAGTTTGCGCATGGAAATATGGGATGTATCATCATCACCAACTTTAATTCTGATTTTGGCCTTTCCTTCCCATATTTCCACTGAAACATTTTCCCTGGATGAAATCCATACAGGCTTTGAAACCGGTTCCGGCAATCTATGTTCAGCTTCATCGGTGCTGCTTCTGTAAATAAGGCAGTCCAACTCTTTTGCTGAACCGTCAAACGCTTTGTCATCAGTGCCTAAAAGGCAGTCCATGACATTTTTTTTCTTACTCATTCCAATGTTACCATTCTATTTATGGGTATTCTCCAAACAGGTCTTTAACTTTCAAGGCCTTTGCTTTGAGGTGCTTAAGGGCCTGCTTCAACATTTTTTTGCTTTCAGTGCTCAAATCCACCCATTGAAATCCAAACTGAAAACTGCCTGAATCATTCACGGAGCAGTGGATCGCCTTGGCGCATATTTCTGTAATATGGATATCTCCAATCCTTAACCGGGTATCATAAATAAGTTGGCCGGAATAAAACTCAAGGCAAGAGCTGACATTTACAGCAACACCCTTTGCTGATAAATTGGTTACTAAATATTCGTTTCCGCTAAAGTCTACCCAGATATCATCTATTAAGGAGAGCGACACCCGAAAAAAACGGCGAACCTGGCCGTTATCGGGATCTTCTCCGGTTATCGGCTGGAAATCTATGGAATCCTCAGTCATTAGCTTCCCTCCCGCCAATTGATGTAGTTGAACAGCCATGGCTGACTGGTATATTAACATTCAAGCTGAATGCAGCGCCCCTCGGGCGGGGTTTTATGAAAGTTGTGTCCGTCAGGACATGGCCGTTATTGAAGAAATTTAATGCGTTGCAGTAAATAATATCAGGATCACCGTATCCATGCAAGAAAAAACAAAAGGGGCATCCCCATAAGGAGATCCCCCTTTTTTAAACGAATGTATCGTTAAACAGCTGAGTATTAATGTCCGGCAAGTGCAGCCACAGCAGGACCGATTGCAGGATGAACAAACAGAATGATCATCGAAACAACCAGCGCATAGATACACAGCGATTCGATCAGAGCAAGACCGATCAGCATGTTCACCTGGATTTTACCAGCTGCTTCAGGGTTTCTTGAGATACCGGACATGGCACCATTCAAACCAATACCCTGAGCAATGCCGCAACCAAATGCAGCGACACCAATGGCAAAAGCGGCTGCCCATACACTACCAACGAGAAATTCCATGAGATTTACTCCTTTAATAAAGTATTATAAACGAACGGGCTTCTTCCAAAATCCCGTAAAAAAGCTTAATTCTTGTTCCATCAAATTTAATGTGCTTCTTCAATAGCGCCTGCGATGTACATGGTCGGCAGCAGGAAGAATACTATGGCCTGAATTAATGATACAAGGATACCCATTGCCATGATGGGAAGGGGTACCAGGAAAGGCCCGGCCAGCATCAGAAGGATGCCTACCACCAGTTCATGTCCCATCATATTGCCAAAGAGACGCAAAGTCAGGGACAGTACTCGCGCCAGGTGACCGATGACTTCAATAACAAAGAAAAGCGGCATAAGAACAGGTACAGGTCCTAGGAAATGTTTAATATATTTTGCACCGTGTTTCTGGATGCCGATCACATGGCTCCATGACACAACAATGATGGCCAGGGCAACAGTCGTGTTGATGGAGGCAGTAGGCGGAAAGAATCCGGGAACCAGGCCGAACAGGTTGCCTAAAAGGACAAACAGAAAAACCGTCAGCAATAGTGGATAGGATTCTCTTCCCTCTTCACCCGTGATACCAACCATAAACTCCTCAAGACCGGAAATAATTACCTCGAAAACATTCTGAACGGTCTTAGGTACAAGGGTAACGCTTTTGCCGCCAATCCAGCCGAAAATAACGAGAAGAATCATTGCAAGCCACATGTACGTGACATGCGGATGGGCACCTGCCCAATCTTCCAGACCAAACAAACCAAATAACGAAGTAAGAAATAGATATGGGTGTTCCACCTTAAACCGCCTCCCTGAATATAATCTTTGTTAATTCAATTGCCGCTGCTATGAACGTGCTTGCCACTACTACGGAAAGGCCTACCATAAGCCCTACCGGATGTACGCTGAGGTTTGCGATCAGCAGAAAAATAATCACTGCCGTCAATGCAAAACGCAAATAATATTTTACCAAAAATGCACCGATCAGGGATTTTCCCTTTTCAAGTACTCGCTTTTGGTTGATATTTTGGGTTACTGTATTTTTAAGAACATGAAAGTTGATTGTTACAATCAAACCACCCAGAAAAATCCCGAGATACATTTTCGGAGGGGCCAGAAACAAGGCCACAAGACTTGATCCCAGAAACAGAATCCAATTGGTTCGTGTGATAAAGTCGACTATTTTCTCAAGGTCTTCCATTAATATTTTCCCGCTTTTTTCCCGGCCCTGATAATGTTGCTGAACCCGGCTGCTATGCCAAACCCAAGCCCCACCAGCAAAAGAACGGGTTTTGTATCAAAAATTGTATCCAGCCAGTATCCCAGTGCCAGCCCGATGACAATGGCCAAAGCAACGGATATGCCAAGACTTGCAAAATATCCCAGCTCACGAAAGGTTTTTGCCTTATCTTCCTTTGCCATTTTTATCAACCTTTCACCGGCAGTTTGTTTGCCGATCCCGGCAACGTTGATCTTCAAATTATCTTGAGAGCAAATATCATATGATCCGGATGAAGTCAACGTCAAAAAATATTTTACATAATATCAAGGAATCCGTTGGTATCTGGCCCTTTAACCCGTCCGATCAACCTTGCCGGAATGCCGTTTTTTTCCATAATATCCGCACATTGCACAGCCTGATCCTGGGCCATAAAAATCAAAAGCCCACCGGATGTCTGGGGATCGAACATTAAATCACTTCGCACCCGATCTGTTTTTTGGGCCACACAGATATGCGGGGCAAAAAAATTTTTGTTTTTATGGGCACCGGCCGGAAGCAGGCCCATGGTGGCGAATTCCATTACGCCGTCCAACACCCCGATCTTTTCCGTATCAATTTCAATACGCACCCCTGCGCCTTTGGCCGTTTCAATCAAATGTCCGCCAAGGCCAAATCCTGTGACATCAGTACAGGCATGAACATGAAAATCCTTAGCGATCTGGGCCGCATGTTTATTCAAGGTAGACATGGTTTTTACAGCCTGTTTAACCTGGTCCTCGGATGCAAGTCCGCCTTTAATCGCCGTAGAGATAATGCCGGTACCAATGGGTTTAGTCAAAATGATGGCATCACCCGTCTTTGCGCAGCTGTTGGACCAAACCCGGTCCGGATGCACGATACCGGTCACCGACAGCCCGTACTTGATTTCAGGATCATCCACGGAATGGCCGCCCACAAGCGTTGCGCCCGACTCTTTAATTTTATCAAGTCCGCCTTCAAGAATCCGGGGAAGAATGCCTGTTTCAAGGTCGCATGAGGGAAAACAGACAATATTCATCACTGTAATGGGCGTGGCGCCCATGGCATAAACATCGGACAAGGAATTGGCCGCAGCAATCTGACCGAACTCATAGGGGTCATCAGCCACCGGCGTCAGAAAATCAAGGGTCTGGACAATGGCAGTATCTTCGGACAGGCGGAATACACCAGCATCATCCGGGGGGTCAAGCCCGATGATCAAATCCGGGTGGGACGACAGTTCAAGTTTTGACACGATTTTATCCAGGGCCCCTGGATCCAGTTTGGCAGCTCAACCCGCTGCTTTTACCGTGCGGGTTAAAAAAATTTGTTCCGGTTTATCCATTATTTGGTATCCTTAAGTTTTAAGTGCAATCACTGCAGCAAAGCGTCCGGTGGTCTTGTTTGCCCTGAAAGAGTAAAACAGATCCGTACGGCACCGGGTGCAAAGCCCCATGATTTCAATATGTTCATCCAATATACCGTGGGCCCCGAGCTGATCCCGGGAGATTTGCCAGAAATCAAAATAGGGTCGGTCTTTCTCTTTATATTGCCACAATGCTTTGGGAATTTCCTGTTTATAATTAATAAATTGTGCGCAGCAGGGGCCAAGAGAGGGAGAAATGCCCGCCCGGATGCGTTCAGGGTTACACCCGAACTGTGTGACCATGGTATCGATGCAACGGCCTATAATATTTGCCACACTGCCCCGCCAGCCGGAATGGACATTGGCAATTACCCCTTTTTGCGGATCGTACAGGACTACGGCCTGGCAGTCTGCCATCTGGATCACAAGCCCTAAGCCTTCGAGATTTGTGACAGCAGCATCTGCTTTAAATATTTTAGAAGGTGCTGCCCCCTGCCCTTTCCAGACAGCTCCTGCCACGTCTTTTTCTGATTTGATCACAGCAATGTCAGTGCCATGCACCTGATTTAAAAACAGAACTCGGGTCAGGCCTATGGATGAGAGCATTAACGCCCTGTTTCGATTTACAATATCAGGATCATCTCCAGTGCTCAATCCGACATTCAATCCTTGAAAGGAACCGTTGCTGTATCCTTCGGCCCTGGAAAAAACACCATGAACCAGCCCGGGGAAGAGATTCAGGTGATCAAATGTTAAAGGGTCTGGCACCGCCATAAAATCTTTGTCCAATGCGTTCAATAATTTTTGATGTGGAGACGTCTTGTTCAAAAGCCACACGCGCTACGCGCCCGCCACAGCCTTTGACAAACTCGGCCCCAATAATTTTATCCTCGGGCCAGTCCGCCCCCTTGACCAGAACATGGGGAACAATGCTTCGGATCAAATTTTCCGGATCAGGCGCATCGAACAGCACCACATGATCCACACAACCTAGGGCCGCCACAACGCGGGCGCGCTGCGCCTGGCAGATCACGGGCCGAAGATCGCCTTTGATCTGCCGGACGGAGGCATCGGAATTCAGACCCAGGACCAGCACATCCCCGAATGATTTGGCTTTTTCAAGATAGGCCACATGGCCGGCATGAAGGATATCAAAGCAGCCGTTGGTAAACACAACGGTCCGGCCAAGGGTTGTGTATTCACGGGACAGACGGCACATTTCATCCAGGGTAATAATTTTATTATCCATATTAACCGTATATATCTCCCCTGCGGTCCTGTCCAACGGGAATGGTTTGCCGCACCAGGTCAACCAGGTCCATGTCAATATCGGCCATGATAATACCGGGCTTATCATCGCCCTGGGCAAGAACAGAACCGTTGGGATCAACGATCATGGAACTGCCCGGGAAAACAAGCCCGTCAGGATCGGTGCCTGTACGGTTGCAGCAGATAAACCAGGCCTGGTTTTCAATGGCCCTGGCACGGATCAGCGCCTGCCAGTGTGCCACCCGGGCAAGGGGCCACTGGGCACTGACCACAAAAAGTCGCGCCCCGTCAAGGAACAGACGGCGGGCAAGCTCGGGGAATCGCAGATCATAGCAGATCATTGTCCCGACACGGCCCAGGCTGGTGTCTGCCGTCACCATCGCATCTCCCCTTGCATAATAAAGATGCTCACCGGTCAAAGGAAACAGGTGCAGTTTGCGGTATCGGATCCGGATCTCGCCGTCTGAGTCAATTAAATAAAGGGTATTGAATATCTGACCATCCTCTTGTTCAGGCAGACTTCCGGCAACGGCCATGGAGCGCTTCCGGGCAAATTCAGTCAGACGTTGAATCCCCTCTTTTACAGCCGGCATAAGCCGGGTTATATTTTCATTGTCAAATCCGGTTAAGAAAAATTCAGGACAGACCCCAAGACATGCGCCCTGATCCGCCAGGTGTTCCAGATGCGCAAGAGCAACAGAAAGATTATCCCGGACATCCCCGGTTTTCACATCAAACTGCACGGCACCGGCTTTAAAGGTTGTTTTCGTAATCATATTTCCCTTTTCATCAATGCTTAATCATATCAGCGATCTGGAAGGCCACCTCCAGGCTTTGTTCGGCATTGAGTCGTGGATCACAGGTGGTATCATACCGATTATGAAGTTCTTCACTGACAATATTTCTGGCGCCGCCGACACATTCGGTTACGTTTTTACCGGTCATTTCAAGATGAACGCCTCCCGGAATCGTTCCTTCTGCCCAGTGAATTTCAAAAAACCGGGTAATTTCCGTTAAAATATCATTAAAATTCCGGGTCTTGTGACCGGATTCCGATGTATACGTATTGGCATGCATGGGATCGCAGTTCCATACAATATGAGACCCCTCTTTTTTGATTTCCCGAAGCAGGGCGGGGAGCTTTTTTTCAATATTGTCACAGCCCATCCGGGTGATCAGGGTCAATCTTCCGGGTTCGTTTTCAGGGTTAAGCGTTTCAATTAGCTGCTTGATATTGTCAATATCATGGTCCGGACCGATTTTGACCCCAATCGGATTGAGCACCCCTCTTAAAAATTCTACATGCGCGCCGTCGACCTGCCGGGTTCTCTCGCCAATCCAAAGCATATGCGCAGAACAATCATACCAGTCCCCGGTGGTGGAATCAATCCGGGTCAACGCCTCTTCGTAAGGCAGTAAAAGCGCTTCGTGGGAGGTAAAAATCTGGGTTTGATTGACCTGGGGAATATCTGTGGGAATCCCGATTGTATTCATAAACTTGATGGCCTGGTCAATCTGACCCGCCAGTCGGTTATAAGACCGCCCCATGGGGGATTGGGCTACAAACTCCTGATTCCAGGCCTGCACCCTGTGCAGCGCTGCGAATCCACCCCGGGTAAATGCCCGCAAAAGGTTCAAGGTGGATGCTGCCAGATAATATCCTTTAAGTATGTATTTAGGATTCGGGGTGCGCGCTTTGATGGAAGCTTCGCTTTTATTGACCATATCTCCCCGATATGAGGGCAGCTCAACGCCATCTACAATTTCCGTATCTGACGACCGGGGTTTGGCAAACTGACCGGCAATCCGGCCCACCTTTATGGCTGGTTTTCCACCGGCATAGGCCATGACAACGGCCATCTGCAACAAAATTTTCATGGTTTCCCTGATGGTGGGTGCCGTAACTTGGGAAAAATCTTCTGAACAATCTCCGCCCTGGATCAAAAACGCCTCCCCTTTCGAAGCCTTGGCCAGCAGGTCTTTTAATGTTCTTATTTCCCCTGCAAAAACCAGCGGCGGCAACAACGCCAAATCGTTAGTGACTTTTTCCAACGCTTTTTGATCCGGCCAGTTGGGCTGCTGAAGGGCCGTATAATTTTTCCAGCTTGATTTTGTCCATCCATTTTGATTTGTCATGTTTTATACCGTCTTATCCTTAATTAAATTACGTTCACTCGATGATCGAGTTTCATGTTTTGTTGTGGGATGATCCTGCGTGTTGATAGATCAGTTCAGTGCATGGTTGTTTATTGCAGTTGTGATCCATCTGAACATCATACTTTGCAATTTAGAATGTTTATTCTGAAATTGCAAAGTATCGGGTAAAAAATTTTTGACAAACACCGACATCGAATGATGATGCCATCAGGCATTTTTCATATGTATTAATTTTTTTTATATAATTCAAAACTATTGAAAAACTAAATACAAAAGAATAAAAACACGGATGCTTGCTTATTGGATAACATTATTAATGGAGAAAAATTCCCTATGATGATTTTAAGCGCTTTGAAACTAAAAATAAAATTGATGGTTTTTGGTATTTTGTTTAGTGTTATTCCGCTTATTTTAATTTCTTTGATTTCTTTTATCCAGGATACCCAAACTGAAAAAATTGTGGCCCGCGAAACCTCAAATTTGACTATTGAAAACTTCGAAAATCTGGTTAAAGGCGTCTATTTGACCTGCAAGACCAGCCAGGAACAGGTTCAAGAAGCAGTCAACAGATCTTTAAATGTTGCCCGGGATATCATGAAGCAACAGGGCGCTGTAGAATTGTCCAATGAGACCATTGAATGGCAGGCTGTGAATCAATACACGAAAGCGAAACAAACGCTTCCACTTCCCAAGGTTCTTGTCGGTGGAGAATGGATCGGAAAAACAGACGATATGTCGGAAAAGTCATCAATTGTTGATAAAGTCAAATCGTTGGTTGGGGGGACATGCACGATATTTCAACGTCTGGACGAAGCGGGAAGCATGTTGCGGGTTGCCACAAATGTTGTAAAAAAAGATGGCAAAAGAGCTGTAGGAACCTATATCCCCGCAATCAATCCTGACGGAAAACCCAATCCGGTCATCAAAGAGGTGCTCAATGGAAGAACATTCAGGGGCCGGGCTTTTGTCGTTGACAGATGGTACATCACGGCTTACGAACCGATATATGATAACAATCAGTATGTCGTAGGCGTTCTTTATGTGGGTATTCCCCAGGAAAGCGTCACCAGCCTTAGAAACGCGGTGATGGATACGAAAGTCGGTAAAACCGGATATGTTTATATTATTGATTCCAAAGGGGATTATGTCATTTCACATCAAGGTGAAAAGGACGGAGAAAATATATTTGCCTATCAATCCAAGGACGGTTCCTTTCCAATCAAGAATCTGATTAAAACCGCACAAAGTCTGACGGAAAACAGTGTCGGCGCAATGAAATACAAGTTCGATGCCAAAGACGGCAACGGTGAAATGGAAAAAGTAATCAGAATGATGTATTTTAAACCTTGGGACTGGATTATTGCCGCGGGCTTACCGATTCGTGAATTTAATGCTACCAACAATAAGATAGAAAAAATCAGCGCACAAAAGGCAACGTTTCAGTTTTCAATCATTGTTATTGTCCTGATTTTCGTAACACTGATCTGGTATTTTGTCAGCAAAAGCATCACGGCACGACTGATTAAAGGTGTAGCGTTTGCAAAAACAATGGCAGAAGGAGATTTCACGCAATCTCTTGATGCCGGCGGGCGTGATGAAATTGGAAACCTGTCAACCTCTTTGAACACTATGTCAGCCAATCTGCAAGA
>DATFIL010000615.1:0-5685 GCA_035270145.1 Desulfobacter sp.
GGCCTGATCCGCACCAGTGGGCCAGGACAAACGCGCCGTTGTTATACCCCTTTGCCTTTTTATACAAATCGTAAAATTGTTTTTTTTCATCAATGGAAAAGGTATTGGCTTCCCGAAAGGCAAGGGCGCGCTGGAACAGGGTGTTCTGGATGTCATCCAGAATGTCGGCAATGGTATTTACAAATGTTTCTCTGTTAATTGCCTTTTTCTCACCCGTATCCCTGCGGGCCATGAACACGCTGTTATTTTCAATGTCCCTGGGACCAAGTTCCACGCGCACCGGAATACCTTTTTTTACCCAGTCCCATCCTCTGGCACCGCCGATGTCCCGGTTGTCGATCTCCACTTCCACGGGCCGGCCGTAAAAGGTCTGCTGCCTCAGGGCCGCTTTAAGTGCGTCAGCGCTTTCCAGGACATCTGCATTGTCAGATCCTTTCTTGATAATGGGCAGGATCACCACATGGGCCGGGGCAATGCGGGGCGGCACCACCAGGCCGTCATCATCGGAATGCACCATGATCATGCCGCCGATCATCCGGGTGGATGATCCCCAGGAAGTGGTCCATGCATAGGCTTCCTGACCCGCTTCATTCTGGAATTTGATGTTGGCGCTTTTGGCAAAATTCTGGCCCAAAAAATGGGAGGTGCCGGCCTGAAGCGCTCTTTTATCCTGCATCATGGATTCAATACAGGTGGTGTCATCCGCCCCGGGGAACCGTTCGGATTCACTCTTACGGCCCTTAATTACCGGCATGGCCAGACAATCCTCAGCAAACTTGGCGTAAAGGTCCAGCATCTGCAGGGTACGTGCCATGGCCTCATCTTTGGTGGCATGGGCCGTATGCCCTTCCTGCCATAAAAATTCACTGGTACGCAGAAACATGCGCGTGCGCATTTCCCAGCGCACCACATTGGCCCACTGGTTTAACAGAATCGGCAGATCCCGGTAGGATGAAATCCATTTGGACATGGATTCACCAATAATCGTTTCAGATGTCGGCCGGACAATCAATGGCTCGGCCAACTTCCCGGCCGGGACAAGCCCGCCGTCTTCACCCTTTTCCAACTTATGATGGGTGACAACGGCACACTCCTTGGCAAAGCCTTCCACATGCTCGGCCTCTTTTTCAAGATAGCTTAGGGGAATAAATAATGGAAAATAGGCGTTTTTTACCCCGGTTTCCTTGAACAGGGCATCCATCCGGCGCTGGATGTTTTCCCAGATGGCAAATCCCCAGGGTTTGATCACCATGCATCCGCGGACCGGCGAATTTTCCGACATGTCCGAGGCTTTTACCACCTCCTGGTACCACTGGGAATAATCTTCTTCCCTTGTGGGGGTGATGGCGGTTTTAACTTTCTTTCCCATTTATCTCCTCCGAATTTAGGGTCATTGCGTCAATCTCTTTTATCAGTTCATCCACAAGATGCGCCTGGTCAATTTTGCGGATAACTTTTCCCTTTTTAAACAAAATTCCTTTGCCGTCGCCGCCGGCAATGCCGATGTCCGCCTCTTTGGCTTCACCGGGACCGTTGACCGCGCATCCCATAATAGCAACTTTAATCTGTGCTGAGCGCTCAAGTAAAGCTTTTTCTACCTGTTCGGCAATTTTAAACAAATTTATTTTACACCGCCCGCAGGTGGGACAGGAAATCAGCTCCGGCCCACGCCGGCGCAGACCCAATGCCCGTAAGATTTCAAACCCGGTGCGGATCTCTTCCATCGGGTCCCGGGTCAGGGATACCCGGATGGTGTCACCGATCCCTTCGGCCAGCAGCATACCGATGCCGATTGCCGACTTGGTGATGCCGGCATAAAGACCACCGGCCTCGGTGACCCCCACATGAAAGGGCACGTCGGTCAACGGTGCAAGCTGCCGGTAGGCCTCCACAGTGCGTTCAACATCCGAAGCCTTCAAGGAGACCTTGATATCATAAAACCCCAGATCCTCCAGAATCCGAATATTGGCAAGGGCACTTTCCACCATCCCCCGGGCTGTCACACCGAATTGTTTCTCAATCTCTTTTTCCAAAGATCCGCCGTTTACCCCGATGCGGATGGGAAGGTTGTGGGCCTTGGCACAGTCCACCACGGCTTTTATTTTGTCGGCCGTGCCGATATTGCCCGGATTGATCCGCAGCCCATCCACACCGGATTCGGCCGAAGCAAGGGCCAGACGCCAGTCAAAATGGATATCGGCAATCAAGGGAATGTGAATCCGGGCTTTAATTTTTTTTAAGGCCTTGGCCGCTTCCATATCCGGCACAGCTGCCCGGACAATCTCGCACCCGGCTTTTTCCAGGGACAATATCTGATTTACCGTGGCTTGCACATCCTGGGTCTGGGTATTGGTCATGGACTGAACCGAAACCGGGGCCAGAGAGCCCACAGGTTGTGATCCCACCTTTATCTGCCGGGTTTTCCGGCGTTCTTTGAGAAGCGACATTCGTTAAATCCTTATGTTAAAAAAACACATGCCTGCATCGCAGTTTCAGATGCAAGCATGTTTTTATAAAAAACAAATTATCACACCGGGGCAGTTTTTTTCAAGATGTAGATGACAGAGGCCGGACGCCGGAACAATGATGAACGCAGATACGATGACTCTGCCGGCCTTAAAATCAGGCAGCTGCTGGAGAATACGGTCTTTTTTTTCGTCCGAACGAAGAAGAAAAAAATAATCTTTACCGATTGACAAATCGTAAAGATTGAAATATTTTTATTATACATAAAAAGTAAAGGAGAGATTATGCCAAAGGTCAGTGCAAAAAGACAAATCACTTTGCCCGTAAGTCAGTGTGAAGCTCTGGGAATCGAACCAGGGGATGAAGTGGAAAGCTTTATAGCTTATGGTCAGTTGACCATTGTAAAAAAGAAGCAGGGGGCTGCAAGAGGCGTCTTAAAGCACGTCCAGGGGAATCCTTCTATGACTGATGGGGAGTCTATGGAGAGCTCTCTGCAATGATTGCAATCGACACCAACGTTTTGTTACGATACCTGCTTGAAGATGATGCCGAACAGTTTAGAAAAGCGGTCAAGTTGATTTCAGGTCAGCAGAAGGTTTTAGTTACAGATGTCGTGTTGGTTGAAACGATTTGGACATTGCACGGTAAAAAGTACCAATTAAAGAAGCCTGAATTGGTGACAGTTATTCAGTCGTTGTTCCAGGAACCGAATATAAGGTTTGAAGATGGTCAGGCCGTGTGGCTGGCGCTTACCGATTATCGAAATGCAAAACCGGTGAAGGGTAAAAAAGCTGATTTTGCGGATGCCCTGATCGTCAACAAATCTAAGCAGATCGCCAAAAAAGAAAATAAACCTTTTAATGGGTCTTTTACTTTTGATCTTGCAGCACAAACTTTACCGGGGGCCAAGGCTCCCAAATAACTGAAACTTGATCATCGAGTGAAACCCACACCGAAACTTCAGTGCCGGGGGCAAGAAAATTTACAACCAATACCATCTAATTGAATCATACTTAATACTTTTCTTGACAAAAACTGTCTTACTATCCTAAAAGTATGAGTGGTATAATTACAGGTCAGATAATCGTACTACCGGAGACAAAGATTTTAGTCCTCGGTTTAAGAGGGATAAAAGCATGTTTCATTTGCTTTCGAAAAATTCCATTTGAATCGAGACATTGATCATAACCATAAACGAAGAGAGGTAAAATGAGCGCTTTAGGTGTAACACACAAGATCCTCAAGGATCACCTGGTTGAACCGGCTGAATTGCCGGCACCCGGGGAATTGATCAAGATCAAAATTGATGAAGCTTTCACCCAGGATGCCACCGGCACCATGTGTATGCTTCAACTGGAAGCCATGGGCGTTGATAAGGTAAAGCCCCTTGCTGTAAACTTTGTTGATCACAGCATGCTTCAATCCGGCTTCAGAAACCCGGATGACCATCAATACTTGAGAACTGTTGCCGCTAAACTGGGCATCATCTTTTCACCGCCGGGAACCGGTATCTGCCATTTCACCAACATGGAAAACTTTGTTAAACCCGGTATGACAGGCGTTGGCGCCGACAGCCATACCGTAAACGCCGGTGGCGCAGGTGCGATCTTCATGGGTGCCGGCGGATATGACGTTGCCCTGGCAATGGCAACCGGCATGTACACCATGCCCATGCCCAAGGTGACCCGGGTTAACCTGACCGGTGAGCTGGCCAAAAACTGTATGGCCATGGATGTCATCCTGAAGATGCTGGAAATTGTTTCCGTAAAAGGCGGCAAGGGCATTATCTTTGAGTATGCCGGCCCCGGCGTTAAAACCCTGTCTCTGACAGAACGGGCCACCATCACCAACATGGGTGCTGAAATGGGTGCCACCACCTCTATCTTCCCCAGTGATGAAAATACCAAAGCCTACCTGGAAAGCCGTGGTCGCGGTGGTGATTACACCGAACTGTCCGCAGATGAAGGGGCTTCCTATGATGCTGAAATTGACATTAACCTGTCTGAAATCGAACCGCTGATCGCCATCTATCCCTCTCCGGGTAATGTTGAGAAAGTTAAAGATCATGCCGGAACCAAAATTCATCAGGTTTGCGTTGGCAGCTGTACCAACAGCTCCTTTGAAAACATCGCCACCTTTGCAGAAACCCTTAAAGGCAAACGTGTTAAAGTTGATACCCTGCTCTATCCGGGTTCCAGATCCGTGGCCATGCAGCTGGCAGACGCCGGTTATATGTCAATGATGTTTCACTCCGGTGTCAGAATCATGGAGAATGGTTGCGGCGCCTGCATCGGCCAGGGCGGTTCCCCCCCAAGCGAAGGCCTCACCCTGAGAACTTTCAACCGGAACTTCCCCAAACGTTCCGGTACGGACGACGCCGAGTGTCATCTGATCAGCCCGCTTGTTGCAGCGGCCAGTGCCCTGACCGGTGAAATCACCGTTCCGGAAGCAAAAGACATTGCCATCAACGTCATTCCGCCGGTTATCGACACCGACTCTTTCATCATGCCGGATCAAGCCGACAAGTCCGAAGGCGTCATTCGCGGACCCAACATCATGGCGCTGCCTGATTTCACGCCGCTGCCCGACGTTGTGAAAGGCGAAGTTCTGCTGAAACTTGGCGACAACATCAGTACTGACGACATCCAGCCTGCCGGTGTATTCCTGCCCCTGCGCTCCAATGTTAAAGAGTATGCCATGCAGGCAACTTACAACCAGGTTGACAGCACCTTTGCCGAACGCGCTGTAGCGCACAGAGACGCCGGCGGAGAAGGTATCATTGTTGGTGCTGAAAACTACGGCCAGGGTAGTTCCCGTGAACATGCTGCGCTTTGCCCAAGATGGCTTGGCATCCGCGCGGTTATCGTTAAATCTTTTGCCCGTATCCACGTGGCCAACCTGGTTAACTTCGGTATTGTTCCGATGACCTTTAAGAACCCGGCTGACTATGACAAAATTACCCAGGGCGATACGGTATCCTTTGATGCCACAGACCTGGCCGGCGACCTGTTCCTTGAGGTCAATGGAGAAAAACTTCCGCTTGAACGCGCTTTTGACAAAGACGTGATCCCCACGCTGAAATTAGGTGGTGCGCTGTCTCAGTTTAAAGCAACCTTCAAGGGATAACCGCTGTATAATTAAGCGACGATAAGCCGGGGAAACACCATTCGTCGGCATACATAAAATAAAAGGGGGATAATCTATCGGTTATCCCCTTTT
>DATFIL010000616.1:0-2924 GCA_035270145.1 Desulfobacter sp.
CAGGATCTTGAAGTCAAGCTCAATGCGTTGGATGTACGCATTGCCAAAGCCACCCACGCGTTAGATGAAAAGCTGACAGCCCTTGAATCCAAACGCCAGGCCCTTGAGAACCGGACCGCAAAAATGTCCGCCGCCAAGGTGGATCTTAAAGCCATGGAAGCCGCCCTTGCCAAGCTGGATAAACGGATCAAGGCCAATGCAGACCAGGACCAGTCCACCATAGCAGCCATGGAGCGTATCAACCAGGCGCTTTTATCCAGCATTGATCAAAACAGTTCGGATTTCAAAGCGGTCTCCGCACAGATCAAAAAAGAGTTCCGCCTGTTTAAGGAAGCGTTTGACGCAAGACGGCTTGAATTGTCCGCCTATGAACAGCAAATTGCACAAATCGTTAAGGAGACCGGCCGGCTGGGAAAAAAACTGGATGTATTGGAAAAGAATACGGCCGCATCCATAGACAAAAAATTAGACAAAAACTTAAGCCTGCTTAGACAGGATCTTGAAAATCAGATTGCTGAGGTCAAAAAACGCGCAGACACAGCAAATTCAACAGCAAAAAGGGCAGCGGCAACAGCAGCAGCAGCGGCGGCGGCTAAGGCCAAGACAGCATCGACACCTGAAGCCCCCCCCAAAAAATCCGCGACCACAACATCTCCAACGTCCACCCCGAAAACACAAACACCGGATTCGCCGTTCCAAAAGGCGCCTGGGGCCTGGGGCATTTCAGAGCAGGATCTTTCCCAATAGAGTTAAGGTGATTTCAATTTAAAACCACGAAGAACACGCTATGCTTAAGTTTATAACATTGACTACTCACAACTTTCAAATAAAAAAGCCCATGGACAGACATATTAAAAAATGAGCCACACCCCGCCCACCAGCGCACGTATCCGTGAAGAACATCTGCTTATCAATCATTGCCGGGACTTTTCGGCAGCTTACATGGGCGTCAAATATATTGGCCGGCATGCCGCTGATTATCCGTTCAGCATCACCCGGCAAACCCTGGATGCGTTGTTCTCCGTACTTGACACCGCCCGGTTTAAAAAGGCCAAACAAGCCTTTTTTTTATATCATGAGGCTGCCTGCACCCTGGTGGATATGGGCCGGACAATGGAGAACGAAACGACCCGGACCATTGTGCCCGAACTTGTGACGCTTCTGATGGAAAGTTCAGGAAACCGGCTTCGTGCGCTAGGTCAGGCGCTTGGCAGGTTGGCGGACAATCACCCGGTACCGGATATGCCGTCTTTTCCCAATAATAGCATACCCTTGAACATTGATCTTGCCGGCCTGGCCGAAAAATTCACACCCCCAGGGATGGTATTGCCGGTGGACACACAATGGACCTGGAAGGGCAGAAGCCTGATTGCCCGGACAGGAACAAAAATCCTGGGCGTAATCAAATTTGCCACAACCCAAGACAATATCGATGAAATTCACCGGGAAGCGGTCTGGATGGACTGGGTTGCCAAAAATCCTTTGGGGTCTGAAAACCTTGTTCCCAAACCGGTCTGCATCCAGGACAGATATCTGTTTAACATCACGGATGAACTGCCTGAAGGTGGTCCGGGAGCCATATGCGGGTCTGTGTGCATCGTCTTTATCCCCTGCCCGGGTTATTATGAATACCCCAATTTAAACGGTGCGGCCCGGGAACAAATTAAAGCATCGTTTTTTAAATCAGCCCTGACCTTAGGCCGACTGTCATCCCGGGGACTTTTCCATACCGCGTTGATTCCCTTGTTCCATAACCGGGTTCAGCAGGACCGGAGAAACGACAATGGCAGGTATTTGTGGGAACATGCCGGGCGCCTGGATCAGTGGCTGGACTCCAGCCGGTTCCCCAATTTTGCCGCGTCCGGTTTGCGGGATTTTGAACATATTGCCTGCCGGAAAAAACCATTAGATCTTGAACATTATACCGGGGAATACCTGCTCAGTTTTATTCTGGTGGCAGGGTCCTGCTTCAGAAACAAAGCCCCCCACAGACGGGGAACAGACAACACGCGTCCCCATGTGGACACCCGGGATCTTTTTTGCCCGGACCTGTTTGAATCGCTTTTGACAGGCGTATGTGAACACTACTTCAAAGGCCTGACCGAATCTGAAACATTTGACCCAGCACCATTTAATATTCCCGGGCTTATCGAAAAACTCATCAAAAGAATGGGCCTTGATGAACACATGCAGGAGGCGTTAAGGGTACAGGATCAGTTAGCCATGGACGATGATCAGTTTGAAAAATTCCTGACGGACCGGGGTGTTACCGTTATACCGCCCAAAGACAAAGAAGAGATTATACTTTTTACCGGCCCCCATCTTGGTGAATTCAATCAGCCCATTTCCATACCGGAACTCATTGAATTTCTGTTCAAGTTTTCCGCATTCTGCGTGGCATCCTGTTATTTAAAAAAACGTTATTGCACACGCAACTTATCCCCGGGATGAATAATATCTCTTCGCGACAGCTTATTAACTTTCCGCAATTCGGACAGGGATATATTATATTTTCCGGCAATGGCATAAAGGCTTTCCCCGGCTTTGACCACATGGTATGTTGAAGAAGATGACCGCTTTTTAACCAGGGCTTTATAAAGGCCGGGAAATTTTTTGTAAAACCCCTTATCCGTTCCCTGGGGCACAAGCAGTGTGGCTGTGCCTTTCTCCAGATCATACCCCCGAAGCTGGGGGTTATAATCCTTGATGGTTTTGAATGGGACGTCACAGGCCTTGGCGACCATGGATAACGGCACATCACTTTTGGGCGAGAGTTTGATTTCAGAAAACGTAAATACCGGATAAAAATCCTGGGGCTCAAGATGAAATCCATACTTTTCCGGGTTAGACATAATCAATTTAACAGCAACCATTTTCAGGATATACCGCTGGGTCTCCAGGGGCAGGTAAAGGGAAAAGAAATC
>DATFIL010000617.1:0-3159 GCA_035270145.1 Desulfobacter sp.
GTCATGGGAACCATTGCCATGATCTGGTATACTTATAAAACAGAAATTCTGTTCACCGGTATTGTAGCAAGGCATATTCCTATGTATCAGACCGCTGAATCCCTTGAAACCTCTTTGCTCAACCAGAAAGGATATCTGTCCTATTATCTTCTGGACAAAAATCCTGAATGGCTCAGGCAGCTGGCTGACTTCAAACTGGATTTTGAAAGCCGGCTGGCCTCTGCCAAGCCCCTGGTCACAGAGGAATGGGAAAAAGAGACGCTGGCCGGAATTGAATCCGTGTACACGACGTATATTGTGGCCAAGGACCGGGTGCTGACGTTATATGAAAAAGGCGACCCGGGTGCCGGGGCCGCCCTTCACCAGGAGGTCAGGGCAAATTTTTTCAGAATTTATGAGTTATGTGAAAAATTTAAAACCGCACATAAAAATGCCATAGACCTTTCCGTGGAAGACAGTCGCTCCGATGCCCAGAATTTGCGTTATATCGGCCTTTTAGCCATTGTCACAGTGGTACTGCTCAGCCTTTTGATCAATTATATTTTCACCCGCCACATCCTGGAACCCATCCGGAAACTGGCGGTGGAAGCAGATCACCTGGGCGAAGGCAGGGTATCCGGTAACGAGCTGACAGCATTGAAAAGCAGTGTTCACGGTTTGATTGAAAATGCAGCGCAGACCCATGCCGAACTTGTGCGAAGTCGGGAATCCTTGATGCAGTCCGAAAAAATGGCCCTGGTGGGACAACTTGCCGCAGGCACCGCCCACTCCATCAGAAACCCTTTGACCTCCATTAAAATGCGGCTGTTTTCCCTGGGCCGGTCAGCCAAGCTATCCCAGGACCAGCAGGAAAACATCAGTGTCATTTCAACGGAGATCGGGCAGATCAACAAAATTATGGAAAACTTTCTGGAATTTTCCAGGCCCCCGAAACTGACCATGAAAAAACAAAGTCCATCCCTGGTGGTGGACAATACCCTGCGGCTACTGGAACAACGGTTGAAATCCTACGGGGTAACGATCCATATCGTGCGCAGCGCGCCTTTGGACGATGTACTGCTGGATGCCGGCCAGTTCAAAGAGGCCCTGGCCAACATCATCATCAATGCCTGCGAAGCCATGCAAAAGAAAGGCAATATCACCATTACCGAAACCATGGACAGCATTAACAAACCCAGGGACACTGCGGTGATAAGAATCCAGGATTCCGGGCCCGGCATTCCCGCATCTATCCAGGACGAAGTTTTCAATCCGTTTTTCACAACCAAGGACGATGGGACGGGTCTAGGGTTAAGCATCTGTTTTAATATTATCAGCGAGCATGGCGGATGTCTGGTGTTGGACAGCCAGGAAGGCCGGGGAGCCTGTTTCACCATCACATTGCCCGCAGGAGAGAATGTACATGGCAAAAATTCTGATCATTGACGACGACGACCAGCTGAGAATCAGTTTTTCCAAACTTCTCACCGAAGAGAACTATGATGTGGTGTCCGCGGCTTCCGGAGAAGCCGGGATTGAGATTGTCAGCACAACGTCTCTGGATCTGGTGATTCTGGATGTCCGCCTGCCGGGCATGAACGGACTTGAAACATTTAAAGAGATAAAAAAGATAGATGCCACCCTGCCAACCATCATTGTCACCGCATTCGGCACTACCGACACAGCCATTGAAGCCACCAAGGCAGGCGCGTTTGACTACCTGCTCAAACCCTTTGACATCCCTGAAATGCTTAACCTGATCACCCAGGCCATTGATGCCGGCTATTGCATGCGCACCCCGGTGCAGGTGGGTGCTGAACCTGCGACCTATTCTCCGGACGCCATTGTGGGCCAGAGTCCCGGCATGCAAAAAGTGTATAAAACCATCGGCCGGGTGGCCCAGACCGATGCCACGGTGCTGATCCAGGGAGAATCGGGAACCGGCAAGGAACTGGTGGCCCGGGCCGTGTACCAGCACGGCATCCGGTCAGATAAAAATTTTTCCATCATCAACTGCGTGGCCATTCCGGAAAACCTTCTGGAAAGCGAGTTGTTCGGCTTTGAAAAAGGGGCCTTCACCGGTGCGGCACGACGGCATATCGGCAAAATTGAACAGGCGGACGGCGGCACAGTGTTTCTGGATGAAATCGGCGACATGCCCATTTCCATCCAGGCCAAAATTCTGCGACTGCTCCAGGAAAGATGCATTGAGCGACTGGGCGGCGATGAAACCATTCCTGTGGATGTGCGCATCATTGCCGCAACCAACAGGGATCTTAAATCCGCCATTACCCAGGGGCTGTTCAGGGAGGATCTCTATTTCCGGCTCAAGGTCGTAACCATTGAATTGCCACCATTAAGGGATCGTGCAGGAGATATCAAACCTCTGACCGCCCATTACCTGGAGCGGTTTTCCCATGAATTAAAAATCGACAATCCCGGCATCCGGGAAGAGGCCCTGGACCTTTTGAAAAAATACGAATGGCCGGGCAATGTCAGGGAACTTGCCAATCTGATTCATAAGGCCCTGATCTTTAACCGGGGTAACCCCATGTCGGTCAGTGATTTAAGCCAGATTATCCGAAAACAGAAAGTCACAGGGGAAATTTCCCAGGACGCAAACCAGGAAGAGACCATCCGCCAATGGGTCCACACCTGCCTGTCCCACCCCTCCGGCGATCACAGTTTTGAATTCTTTGCAGACACCATCTGCGCCATGGCCGTGGAAGAAGCACTGAAAATATCAAACGGCAACCGCTCCCAGGCGGCCCGGCTTTTGGATATTTCCCGGCCTACGCTGCATGCAAAAATTGACAAGTATGGTATCAATACGATTTCGTCTACCCAGGTTATCCGGTGAATTCCATTTTGTCAGACTCGGTTCTTAATTTTGAATATTTCAAAGTCATGAAGCTTTAAGCGGATAAGGCTTGACCAGTATTTCTGCTGATATACCTAAACCTTTTTGCAGCTTCCTGATCATATTTAGCGACAATGACCTTTTTCTATTCAAGATTTCAGAAACCCTGGCTCTTGATCCAATTAAGGGCTCAAGATCTTTTCGTGATAGCCCCTGGCTTTCCATTTGGTGTATAATTGCCTCTACCGGGTCAGGGGGGAGGATCTGGTAATTATTTTCTTCATATGCTTCAACAAGCGTAACTATAATGTCGAGTCTAT
>DATFIL010000618.1:0-2936 GCA_035270145.1 Desulfobacter sp.
TCGGTCATCAACGGACATGAAAATCAGTCTTCTGCGGATTGTTTTATCTCCATTTTTTACATAGTTTCCATCCAACGAATGTCGTTCACTTATTTTTGAGATATTTGGTTTTCTCTATGCGTAAACAAATGGGGGGACATCGGGAAAGGGTTCCCGAATTCTATACAATCAATCTATAAGGAGGAGGAGGAAGGCAGATGTTTAAGGGTATGCCGAAGATATTTTGGGCAGGAACGGCGTTGATGTATGGGTGGATTTTCTTTTTCATGATCTTGGAAATGACAATCCCCGGTTTCCCCCTGAAAAAATTCATGGGGGTGCCGGCCTGCTACATCTACAATTGGATTATCGGCCTGTGGCTGATGAACATCATGATCTCTTTTCTCTACTACACGTTTGAGGAAAAAAGAGAAGAGCGAATAAAGGCCAGGAAAAACCGCAAAACACAGGATGCGCCCACGGGTGTTTCCGGAAAATAATCGTCAGCCATATATAAGGAGGCAGTAAATGGGTGTTAATCCAATCGTTATTTTAGGTGCCGTACTCTATTTTGCAGTGATATTTTATATCGGATGGTATTCCCGCAAGGCGTCCATGGATTCGTCCGATTTCTATGTGGCCGGACGAAAAGTCGGTCCCATCGTTAATGGGTCGGCCCTGGCCGCTACATATTTCAGTCCGGCGAGTTTTCTGGGATTGCCGGCCTTCATTTTTATTTTGGGCTACCCTTTCTGGTGGGCGCTGGTCGGCATCATCGGCGGCATGCCCATTGCTACCCTGCTGACAGCGGCGCCCCTGCGTAAATATGCCCCGACATCGTTCACGGACTACTACGCAGACCGCTATGATACAAAATGGCTCCGCCTGGTAGCGGGTATTCCCACACTCATCGGCGGCCTGGCATATGTCATTCTGTCCATTGTGGGCACGGCCTTGTTTTTGCTGGCCATCCTGCAAATCCCCTTCAATCTATCCGTCATCCTCGCATCCATTGTCGTTTTCGCATATATTTATTTCGGCGGAATGGTCGCCACCACCATTTCAACGGCTTTTCAGGGATTTGCCATGACCGTTGCCTCGGTACTGGCCGCCGGATATGTAATCTTCAACTTCGGCGGACTGAACGGTTTGACCGATGCGGTGCTGGCTAACAGCGGTAATTTTTTCAACCTGCCCTATGTCTCCGAAACAGCATCCCACCCCCTTATGGCCACTTGGACCGGCGTGGTGGGCTTTTTCTTTGTGTGGCATTTTGGGTTTTCCGCCATGCCCTACACCGTGGTTCGTTTTTTTACCACCCAGGATATCAAGGCTGCACGGCGCAGCGTTTTCTGGGCCGTAACCATCGGCGGCGCCATGTACGGTGGGCTGGTTATTATCGGTACCGGTGCCAGGGTGTTGATCGAAACCCTTCATCCGCTTATGCAAACCGAAGGCATCACCAACGCCATGGGAGTGCTTCAACACATGAAGACCGCATACGGCGTTGCCGGGGCATCCGTCACCGATTATTCCATGATCGCCGCCGTGGAAGGCTTGAAAAGCCCCTTTCTCCTTTCCGTACTGGCGGCGGGTGGTCTGGCCATCGCCATGGCCACAGCCTCAGGCTGGACCATGGTCCTTAACGTTTTACTGGGAAGGGATCTGCTGGGAAAAGTTTTTGGCAGCAGCTGGCCCGAGGATAAACCTGTGCAGGCCACACGCGTTATGACCATACTGATCGTTTTTGTCTGTATGCTATTTGCATTCAAACCGCCGGCACTGGTTCTGGATATCTCCGGGGCGGCATTTATTGTTATCCTCTGCTCCGTCGGCCCCCCGCTGATTCTAGGCATCTGGTGGACCCGGGCCACGACAACGGCCGCCATCACCAACATTCTGGTAATGACAACGCTTTCATGCGGATCATGGATGTACGCAAAATACAAACTGGGCAGCTATCACTGGTTTTTCCTGAGTGACCCTGCCAATAAAATCAGCACACCGCACCAATTCTACTGGGTATTTGTCGGATTTATTTTCTTCATCGTTGTCAGCCTGATGACGAAACCGTGTAAAGATGATGTGATTCAAAAATACTCACTGGATATAAGACCGGAAGAATAACCGGAACACGCCACCCCCGGCGTCATACGCCGGGGGTGGCATTTTATGCGCAAACATTAAGAGTTTATCAGGCAGAGAATTATGACAACCGAAGAAGAACGCAACGAACGATTGCAGAATTGGGAAAAAAACAAACGCAGATGGTACAATACCTATCTGTTCACTGGAATAGGCATCAATTTTCTCTTGTATTTTACCAAGCCATATGGGTTTGACCCGAGCGGAAGCATTTTCTGGGGCTCATTCTTTGGGCTGGGGATTCCGCTGGCGACCCTGTTCGGTCTATCCTATCTTCACCAAAAACTGTTGGGGCTGTAAAAAATGATAAAATACCCTGGAATACTTTTGGGCCTTTGGCTTGCACTGGTATCCGCCATGCTTGCCCCGCTCTGTTTTGGTGACGTGCTGTTCGTCCACGATTACCAGAGCGATGAATACCTTTTGGGTAAACAGGAATCCGAACTTCGGGTGGGGTACACCCCCCGGGCCATGCTGGTGGACAAACAGACCCGCTACACCGGAAGCTGGATGAAGCGGTTTTTCGGTGAGGTCAAAGAGCAACGGGATACCACCCACTTTCTGTTGGAGAAGCGCCAGATCCGAGAAATTGACTGGTATAAAAGCAAAATTTTAACCCTGCCGTTTGAGAATATACAGCATGTACGGATGCTTCAGGCCAATAACGCTATGACAGAAGGGGCTGCGGAGATTATCAACGCCCGCTATCAGGTCATGGATCCGGTGTTTACCATCACAGTGGCGCCTGAAACGAAAACGATGGGTGGATATCCGTGCCGATACATCGAAGCCGACCTGCGGCTGGAAACCCG
>DATFIL010000619.1:0-2929 GCA_035270145.1 Desulfobacter sp.
GCTCCAGTTCCGGGCTTACAATGGCCCCGGAAAACCCTTTGCGCTTCAACATTTCCACTGCAAGGCAATTGGTGATATTGCAAAAGGGTCCTGCCCAGATGTTGAGTTTTTGGGGATTATCAAACAGGCTTATCTGCCATGGGGAATTGAGCACAAAGTTTTTTGCCCCTTTTTTTAATGCGATTTTGATATAGTTGCGGCAAATTTTTTCCTCATCGGGGAAAAGCACAGGATCCAGCCACAACCAGGCCTGGGGCTGGGCTTTGATTCCATAGCTGTTTGCAGAAATCCAGAAACCTGTGTTATTATGGGTTTTTAAGATCGGTGGTTTTTTTCTGAAAACATCTATTTCATATATATCAGGCTGTTTTTTCCTTCTATGTCCCCTTGCTGGGCCTGATGATGTTACCCTGTCCCCTGCATCTTTGTGGGTAACGGACAGGTTTGACGGTTTGATCGTTACCTTGGAAATGTCATCAAGTTCGGCACCAAGGCGTGATAATTCTGCTTCCAGCTCTCTTCCCCTGCGGTCAATAATAAAAACAGAGGTTCCTTTTTTGATACGCCGGCCTTTTTTAGAAGATAAAAAATATTTTCCTTTTTTAGGGATAGCCCGGGTCACCTTCTGGATTTGGTGAAAGCGCTCTTCTTCATATCCGATGCGTAAAAGATCTCCCGGCAGAAGCGCCTCACTTGAAATAAAATATGGATTCTCAGGGTTTTTTATCCGGCCTAAAAACAGCCCCGAGCCGGTTTCAGATCCATGATCCAGGGGATTTGATACCCGGTGGGATAAAAGGTTGTAATGGCTGCCCTGTCGTCCCAACGCATACGCTAAAAATGATAAAGCTTGTTTTTTCTGGTCCGGCGCATCCCTGAGCAGTTTATAAGCCATCACCGTGTAGTAAACATAATGGGGGCTTTTTTTTCTGCCTTCAATTTTCCAGGTGCTGATGTTGGGAATTTCCTTGAGCACCTTGGCCAGTACATCCGCTGATAGATCCATGCATGAGAAATACCGGGCTTTTTTTCCATTTTGTTCATACATCCGCCGGCAGGGCTGGACGCAACGCCCCCGCAGCGCGCTTTTTCCGCCAAACCAGGAGCTCCAGTAACACCGGCCTGATACGGCGTAGCAAAGCGCCCCATGGACAAACACTTCTAAATCCATGGTCCCGGGGACAGCCGCTGCCATGGCCCTGATTTCATCAAGGTTGAATTCTCTGGGCAGCACTACCCGGGAAAAGCCCGCTTTGTGGGCAGCTTCGAGTCCGGCAGGATGCGTGCAGTTGGCCAGGGTGGATAGATGGAGTTTGCCTTTGAATCCTGCCTGATCGGCAAGACTGACCATGGCAGTATCCTGGATAATCAGGGCATCAACATCCGCATATCGGGTAAGCTTGTCAAGAATACGAAGTACCTTGTCGGTTTCGGATTCTTTAATAATCGAATTAAAGGCAACATATACCTGAACTCCTTTTGAATGGGCAAATTGGGTCAGTCTTGCCAATTCTTCAATGGAAAAATTATCGGCTTCCATGCGGGCTGAAAATATTTTAAGGCCGCAGTAAATTGCGTCTGCACCAGCTGCTATGGCAGCAAGAAAAGAGTGAATATCCCCGGCAGGTGCCAGAATTATTGGTGATTTTAATGGTTGACAGGTCATAAGGCCCTTTATGCTCAAGTATGCGTAAATAGTTATTTCATATTGCAATTTCAGTTAATAATGTCAGAATAGCATGTTTGGGCTGTAAAAGCAGTCCTGGTAAACATTCAAAAATCAATTTCAAAACATTATGGAAAAACAATGAGGAGGACAAATGTTTGCAATGCATGATGAAAACGGGTATGCCGTGCCCGTGGAGGGCATTGAGATGAAAACATTGGTGTATGGAAAGGAGACGCTTCTGGTCCGGTTTAAAATGACCAAAGGCGCTCTTCTGCCCTCCCACACCCATCCCCACGAGCAGACCGGATATCTTGTTTCCGGTCGCATCAATCTTTACATTGGGCATGAATGCCGCAATGCCGGCCCCGGAGATTCCTGGTGCATTGAGTCCGGGGTCGAGCATCGTGCTGAAGTCCTGGAAGACAGCGTTGCCATTGAGGTTTTTTCACCGGTACGGGAAGATTACCTGCCCGCAACCTGATCTCGATCATCAAGTTTTCAGGAAATTTTTTCCAACGCCGACGTTGGGCAAAGTAACAAAAACTTGATCATCGAGTGATGAATATGAATCCGTGGGGCCTTAAGCGTCAGGTATGCATATTTTACAGGGTTTGTAACCCTGGGCTTGAGCCTCTTCCTTTGTGGTAAAATCCATGCTGCAATTTTTACCACTGGCAAAATTACAGGTCACGCTATGGAAAACCAGGGTTTCAATATTGCCTTTAAATTGAACGCGTTCATCTGCCGGTGCCTCTGCTTCGGGTGCTAAGGATTCAGCAGGCTGCTGGGTCAACGTGGCGGGGCTTTCAGAGGCTTGCTCTATTTCCGGTTCCGCCTGCTCATCTGTATTCGTTTCTACTGTTTTTTCGGTTGGTTCCGGTTCCGGTTTGATCTCTTGCTTGTCGAGGATACGTTCACTTTCGTTATCTGATTTTTCGGTGTTTTTTTCTATTATTTCAGCAGGTTTTATTTCGGACGGTTCAACTTCAGTTTCACTGTTGTCTGATTGCTTGAGTTCCTCAATGCCAAGATATACTGCAATGGCACCGCCAAGGATCATCAACACAGGAATCAGTCCTGCCAGAAAATTTAAAAAATTAAAAAAATTGAACGAAAAACCAGGTACACCAATGAGTAATACCAAGGCACCGATGATAAATTTTTTCATACATCCGCTCCATAGAGTGTCTAATCAGCATTAATTAAGGATCAGGATTTTAAGCCCCAAGGCCGTATGCTACCCTTTTTAGAGTGAAAATT
>DATFIL010000620.1:0-5763 GCA_035270145.1 Desulfobacter sp.
CGCCTGCATAGCTGCCCAACAGGTCTACTTTGATAATGACCCTGCCCCTGCCCTTATGTTCAAAAAAATCTCCTTTCAGCCCTGCCATGGGGCCTTCAAGAATGATTACCGGATCTCCTTTTTTAAATTCAATAATGCTTCCTGTAACCAGATCCTGGGTAACGGATGTCAAAAGCTTGAGCGACTCAATCTGATACTCGGGCACGGGTACGGGGCCGGCAGAGTTCCCTATAAGCCTGACTGCGCCTATGGTTTTTAAAATCGGTAACTGGTCCACCGGCGCCTTGGTGGATTTAACAAACACGTACCCGGGAAACAGCGGGGTTTCTATCATGCGCTTGCGATCTTTTCTTTTGCTGGGCTTTCTTGTCCTGGGCAGGAACGCATCTATTTTTTTTTTGCTTATGCTTGAGTACACGGTCTGCTCGAAATTGCTTCGGGTCAGCAGGGCAAACCAAAGCGTTTTGTCTTTCATTTTGTGCCGAATTCTCCGATACCCTTCAGTGTCACCATGAAGGCAAAAGATTTATCTGCAGATTCATCTGTAAACGCCAGGTTTAATCCCCAGCACGGCCGGTTTATGGAAATACCCACACCGGTTTCAACGGTTTTCTGGTCTTCAAGATCTTTTTCAATGGAATAATAGGCGCCCAGGGTATCCGGCACCAGATTTGTGCTGAGTTTTGTTTTCCAGGTATGTGAATAATTTTCCGTATACCGGTAAGTTATGTAAAGACTGTCCCCTCTATTATCTGATATCGTGCCCCCGATCTGTACTTTTGTGAAATGGCTGTTATTGGGATCAAAGGCTATGGTGCCGTTTGATCTCAGGTATTTCAGCGGATTTAATTCATATTTTAATGTCAAGTCCTGCCAGGGGTCGTCGTCGGCATCATCGCCATCCCGTTCATACCGGATGTCATAGCCCTGGGAGAGCTTGAGCCAGAAAAGTTCTTTGTAGACACTGGATTCTTGGCCGTTTTTATCTGTTATTGTATCCTTGGACGTAAATGTGTTGGTCAAAGACCAGGTAATGATATTTTCTTCTGAAATATCGTCTACGGCATCAAAGTAGGGCAGATCCTCCTGGTCCACGGAAGGCGTATAGTCATACGCCAGTCTGGGCACAATTTTGTGTTGAATCTTTTCGGCAAAATCCGTGTCCAACGTGAACACACGGCTAAGGGTTGTTGACAGGTCCAGGCCCATCTCATAAAGTCCCCGGGCCCTGGTGTCGGCATCATCCCCGTCGCTGTCGGTGAAATCGTCTGTATCCCATAAGGTCCCCCTGACGCCGGCATAGGGCTCCAGAAAAAATGACTTACCGACTTTTATGGGATAATAAAAAATCGGATGAACATCCGCCCTTTTGCCGGTAACCTTTGTGGCGGTGGTATCCTGCCGGTAAAATGACGTAAATTCCGAATCCATTTTGTAGTATAATCCAAAATCCGCTGCAATCTTCTGGCGGGCTGCAAAAAATTCAACCGAGGGCAGGGTCTGCAGGGTGGTGTCATCTATGTCTATCTGGCGCGCTTTGATATTATCATACCACAATGCTTCCATGTTCAGGCTGTATGAGAACCAGTTTTTTGTGACAAGCAGGCTGTTTTTCCGGATGTAATCGGTTTCTCCATCCAGATCACGGCCGAACATCCCTTCAAATGCGGCATCGGTGCTGTCAAATCCTGCAAAGCCGTCCGTAAAAGTTCGCAGATAATCCATATCAGAGACATAATCAATATCCAGTTTGGCGTTAAAACCATACCACAGCTGTTGGTCATGCTTCATCCGAAACCAGTACCTGTCATGCTTGGTGCGGTCAGGTGTCGCGGAAATATTATAATCTTCGTTTTCATCCGCGTCGTCTCCAATGGTTTTATCCTTGAGATAGCTCATCATCATCATCCCTTTGGATTCCGGGGAGAGGATATACCGATATTCGCCGGAGAGCATCAGACCCCTTTCTGACATATAATAAGGGTAAAAAGTGGCGTCGGTATTGTCGGAAAGCGCTAGAAAAAGCGGTTGTTGGTATTCAAACCCCATATCGTCTGAATACCCTGCCATGGGCACCAAAAGCCCGGTCTGGCGTTTTGTTTGGGCCGGAAATATAAAATAGGGCGCATACAGGGCGGGCATTTTTTTGGCCCAGAGGATGGCATGGCTGGCATGGCCGTATCCGTCAACGGTCACCTCAATGTCTTTTCCTGTGATTTTCCAGTCCGGGGTTTTTCCTTGGCAGGTGGTGATGGATCCTTTTTCCGCATCATAGCTAAACTCACCGGTTTTTCGAAGTTTGTTCCCTGAGATATAATAGTTGCCGTCCTGGATGAATATGGTGCCCTGGTTGATCGTGCCTGTTTCCGAGCTCAGGTTGACATTCATGGATTTGCAGGTAATGGTATCCTTTCCTGAAATAAACAGGACATTGCCTTTGGCAAAGGCGTCTTTGGTTATATCTGAGAACTCGACATAATCGGCTTCCAGGCGCGTTTTTCCCCCGGTAATCACCACGTCATTTTCCGCAATATAAAGCTTGCGTTTATCTTCGTAGCTCACCTGCCGGGCCTGGATATGCCAAGACACCTTTTGGCTGGGCATGGAAGCTGAAAAACAAAGCGCCTGGCCTGAAAGAAATATAATGACGGCCGGGACAATACATATCCGGCACAGCACTCTTTTACATGAAACCATACGTGAAAATGGTCCTGTTTAATAAATTGCGAATCAAATAAAATTACTGTATAAAGCCATTTTATACTTGAAAAGTCAAGGCCGCTGCGCAAATCGGCTCCGGGCCGGAATCATGGCTTTTGTAAGGAAGAACCGTGGCCGGTTTCCCCCGGCAAAGAGAGGATACGCATGTATGCCAGCATTATTGATTCAATCGGCAAGACCCCCCTTGTAAAAATTCAGACACTTAATTCTGTGCCGGGTGTCACCATCCTGGCCAAGCTTGAATACATGAACCCGGGTGGGTCCATCAAAGACCGGGCCGCCCTGTATATGATCAACCAGGCCGAGGAAGACGGCGAACTGACGCCTGAAAAGACCGTCATTGAAGCCACTTCGGGAAATACGGGAATCGGTCTTGCCATGATCTGTGCGGTCAAGGGCTACAAACTGGCCCTGGCCATGGCCGAAAGCGCCAGTGAGGAGCGTAAAAAAATACTCAAAGCCCGGGGTGCCCAAATTATTCTTACCCCCCGGCACCTGGGATCGGACGGGGCCATTGAAGAGGCCTACCGCCTGGCCAGGGAGTACCCGGACAAATATTTTCTTACGGATCAGTATAATAATGAGGCCAACTGGAAGGCCCATTACCATACTACAGGACCTGAAATCATGGCCCAGACCAATGGTCAGGTAGATGCCGTGGTGGCGACGGTGGGCACCTCGGGGACACTTATGGGGCTGTCCCGGTATTTTAAGGATCAGGAGCACCATGCCCGGGTGATTTGTGCCGAACCCTATTTAGGGCACGGCATTCAAGGCCTTAAAAATATGAAAGAGTCTTATACCCCGGAGATTTTTGACAAAACCCGGCTGGATGAAAGCATCCACATTGATGATAAAACGGCGTTTGAAACTGCCCGGCAATTGGCTGCAAAAGAGGGCCTTTTTGTGGGCATGAGTTCAGGTGCGGCCATGGCCGTGGCCCTTGACTATGCCAAACGTCTTCAAAACGGGGTTATCGTTGTGATTCTTCCGGATTCAGGCGAGCGCTATCTGTCCACTGAGCTTTTCAGCGTAAAGAAGAATATTCATCTTACCGTCTATAATTCCCTGGGTGGGAAAAAAGAAGCTTTTAACCCCCAGGGGGACAAGGAAGTTGGTATATACACATGCGGTCCCACGGTACACCGGCGTATGGATATTACCCATTTCAGGCGTCATGCGTTTACGGATCTGCTCATCCGCTACCTTGAATACCAGGACGTAAAAGTGAGACATATCGTTAATATCACCGATTATGATGATAAAACCATTGAAGGGGCAAGGCAGGCAAAAACGACTCCCCAGGCCTTTACAAAGCCTTTTATTGATGCCTTTCTGGCGGATCTATCACGGCTCGGCATGCGACCGGCTCAAGCCTATCCCAAGGTGTCCGAACATTTTACCGAAATGACGGATCTGACAAGGAAATTGCTTGTTAATAATCATGCTTATGAAAAGCTTCATTCCGTATACTTTGACCTGTCAAGTTTTGGAGATTATGGTGGCCTTTCCCGGGTGGATGTCAACAAGATCCGGGTGGGCGCCACTGTTGACCTGGATGAATATGAAAAGAACAATCCCAGGGATTTTACCCTGCTCAAGCGGGTAAGGCTCGCGGAGCTTAAACAGGGCCTCGGCATTAAAACGGAATGGGGTAATGTCCGTCCCTCACTTCATTTGCAGTGTGCTGCCCTTGCCTCAACCTTCCTTGGCGCCGATTTTGACATCCATACGGGCTCAAGGGAGCTTATGTTTCCCCACCATGAAAACGAGATTGCCATTGCAGGGGCTGCCGGTGGTTCTTTTGCCAGGGTGTGGATGCATTGCCATCCAGTGCAGTATGACGGATCCCTGGATACGGATGATGCCCAGTCACTGACCTTGGACCGGCTGGTTGACATGGGATGGAACGAGAAAATCATTCGCTTCTGGCTGCTGTCCGCCCATTACAGAAAATCCCTGCTGTTATCCAGAAAAAGTCTGGATGATGCCAAAACCGTTCTTTCCCGGATCAACCGGTGCATTGAATCCCTTGATCATGTGTCGGGGCAGTCCAATGAAGAGGAGATCCAGCAGATCACCTATGATCTGCGCCAGGGCATGATGAATGCCATGGCAAATGATCTCAAGGTTCCTGTCCTGGTATCCGGTCTTTTGTCCGGTGTGAAGCGCATCAACCGGATGGTCGTTGATGGTCATGTAGGGCCGGGTGGGGCAGAGCGCCTGCTTAAATGTTTCAAAGATGTGGATGCCGTGCTCAATATTTTTGATTTCAGCACAAAGGCACCGTGTTCGTCAGAGGTGACGGCGCTCATGGCTGAACGGGATGCGGCCCGGCAGCAAAAAGATTTTAAGACAGCAGACAGGATCCGAAAACAACTGGATGAAATGGGTATCTTGGTTCATGATCAAAAGGTATAGAATGGTATGATAAATTTTTATTTTTTTCCTTTTACTGTTATGGATGAGCGTCAGGCAAAGACCTTATCCTGTTTTTTTGATGATTTTAATGTGTTGGATATTCATGGCGGGGCTGTGCTACCCGAGCCCATGGCGAGTCTTGCAGCCAAAGGAACCCTTACGCGCGTCTACCTTGATAAGGAAGAACTTGCGTTGGCTGAACAAAAAGCGCGCGCCTACCTGGACTGGGCCACCATCCACAAGGGCAATGAAAAAAATCTTCGGGCGTTAATTCGTGAAAACGTGTTTTTTAAAGATGATTCCGGTGTGGCTGCCATTCGTGCCGGCATCCGTAATCGCATAGTCGCCCATGATCCGGATACAGCAATCGGCCGGGACATCAACAAGTCTCTTGTTTTCCTTAAACTTGCAGATATCCATGACCGGGAACATCAAGCTATTGAGACGGCGTTAGATGCCTTAGATCAGGAAAATGCGGCACTTATTGCCGAACTTAAAGGCGATGGGGATATTTCCGTATCTGCGAACCATGCAAAAACGTCTGAACCGGGTCAGGCCATGACTGAAAAAAGAATCCAGGCCTGGTTTAAGACTGCTGCTGATGCTGAAATCTTTGATCAA